>JAKAAY010000006.1:0-35239 GCA_021802055.1 Thermoplasmata archaeon | reverse complement strand
CATCGGGCACGGAGAAGGATGTGCTAGTTCCCGTCGAGGACTGGGTGTTACCGTTGAAGGTCACGGACCATGAGGTTCCGCTTGCAAGGCCTGACTCAGTGAAGGTGACTGCGTAGTTTGTTGGAGGTGATGCAGTGAAGGATATGCTGACGGTCTGGGCTGCACCATTTACGGTGACTGATCCAGACGACGGTGAAGCAGAGTATCCTGAAACTGAGCCGATGGTGTATGAGTACGTTCCATCGGGCACGGAGAAGGATGTGCTAGTTCCCGTCGAGGACTGGGTGTTACCGTTGAAGGTCACGGACCATGAGGTTCCGCTTGCAAGGCCTGACTCAGTGAAGGTGACTGCGTAGTTTGTTGGAGGCGGGGAGGTTCCAAGCTGGGCCTGGACAAAGTTGTATGCGTTAATGCTTCCCCATCCCACTGCAAGACTGTAGCCGTTGTGGGCACTGAATGCTCCGTTGGAGCCGTTGCTGATAAAGTAAAGCGCTGGGGCACCAGAGAATGTACCGGAGTACTGCTCCTGCCCGAACTTGTATATCAGCGGGTTGATGAACCCTTCAGAGGGTCCGAGAGAGTGATCCATAACTGCAATCACGCCTGCCGTCAGAGGTGAGGCGATGCTGGTTCCCCAGAGTTCCTGATAGCTGCTGGAACCGCTGTAGGTGATGTAAATCTCCATGTTCGCGCCATCAGCTGCAACGTCTGGTGTTCCCCTTCCGGATGATACGCCTGTCGTGGAGGATGCTCCGGTAATGACGCCGTTTGCATCGGAAGATCCTTTCTGCCATGTCGGTTCAGCGAATACTGAGCTTACTCCGCCCTGTGAGCCGTCTCCAGAATTGGGTGTGTTGTACCAGACTGATTGTGTGGAGATTCCGGTGGTTCCTGAGCCGTCAGTTGATGCGGTTCCCGTAAGGACAGTACATGCCCCGCCGACTGCAAGGGTTCCAAATGTGCCGTAGGACATTGTAGCCGGGAAGCTCGGTGCAACGCTCCCTCCGGAGTTTCCGTCGTCTCCTGATGAGGCAAGTACGGTTATACCTCTTGCGGCGGCCTGTTCCTCATACTGCATCCAGGTAGAGTCGTTTGCGTCCGTTCCGCCCCATGAGTTTGATATTGCAACTACATGCGACAGAGCGCTGTTAACGGAAGTGTTGTAACTTGGATTCAGCACTGACGCGAATGCCTGATCCAGACATGACTGCGTTGCAGAAGGCCCGTAGACCTCCACCACGTGTGCGCCCGGAGCTGCCGAACCTGCCATTTCCAGATCCAGGGTGCTCTCAAAGTCTGCCTGAGTGTGATCATTGGCCGCAGATGGGCCCGGTGCAGGAGCTCCCGCAATGGGATATCCATACACTATTGGCATTGGATCTGTGGACGGCAGGTTGTGCTTGAAGTAATACGTGATATCAGATGGAACATATGGTGCAACTGCTGCTCCGGAGGAACTTGTTCCAGACCATAGTATGGTTGCGATGGTCTCGTTGGTCGGGAACCCGTACTTCTGGTAGAGCTTGCTCAGCTGGTAGGCAGTCTGGAAGTCTGCCCCGTAAAGGGTCTGAGACGTTCCGGATCCCTGGAACAGCGGAGAAATGTGAGCAGTATACCTTGTGTTAAGCCCGACTATGGATGATATCGGACCGTAGAATACCGGGAGCATCAACTGGCTCGACGGTGCTATGTACCTGTTTCCATGTGCCGTGATAAAGCTGGACATCGACGTGTGGAAAGTTGCCTGGTACTGTGCAACAGAGCCTGACAACACCATGGATACCATGTCACCGTAGGTCTTCACGTGGAACCCCTGAGACATGAAATACTGGACATAGTGGTAGTATTCCGCTGCACTTGGAGAGAAGTCCTGTTTGAACTGGCTCTGTGTCAGGTAGTGGTGGTACAGTGGAGAACTTGGGTCCTGAACAGCTGCCAGGAAATAGTTCAACTGCGCCTGGTTGCTATACGGTAGCGACAAAACAACATTCAGCTGCGTTCCTGTCTTCGCCGGTCCCAGAGCGTGGCCGTTGTTAACGACCCCGGCCACATGGTCCGGTATCAAAAATAGCTCATTGCCATTGTTACTGGTGCTCTGGACTAGTCCATTGGCAGCCAGAAAACCCGAGGCAACAAACGCAAAAGACAGTAGCAGCACAGAAGCTAGTAGTAGTCGTCTTTGCATTAAACGGTTATATGAGGTTGGACGTATTTAAAAATTTGCTTCATTACTAATTACTGTGAGTAATTCAATTGTTAACACAAGTGATAAACGGGCCATATTAGCGGATTGATGGGCATAACTTCATCGCTGTCTAATCCGCATATGGTATAAAATTTATCATGAGTGTGGGTTTACTGTCCTGATTATAATCCATAAAGAAATTACTGACTATCCATGCGGAATTCGTCCAAAACTCTTGCATCGACGACTGGACACCTTTATTAATTTATCTGGGTGTCATAATTCTTATAATACCATATACAATTTTTAGCAGATAAAGTATGCTTGTCTTTCGATCCCTATCCAAACTGTCAGGGTTTTCCATGTCTTCTAAATATGCAGTTCACAATTACCTCCCGCCTTGCCCACGAAAGGAGATGGTGTGGTTGCCATATACTCTGATTCGTACCATCCTGCACAGGATGGTGTCGTTACCTATATTGATGCACTGAGGAAATCCCTTGATCTGGTAGGCGCGACTGCGTATGTGGTCACCACCTCAAGAAAGCAGGGGATTGATCCGGCTGAAAATGTATTTTACGCAAAGGGTATCGCACTCATGTCGTATCCCCAGTACAGCATCTGCGTAAGGCCGTTTTCAATGAACAGGAGGATTGCAGTCCTGGAACCCGCTGTCATCCATTCGCAGACCCCATTTTCCATGGGACTTGCCTCCCTGAGGGCAGCAAAACTCTCCGGCTCGAAGAAGATTGCGACATTCCACAGCCTTGTCTTCAGCGAGAGGGCCATTTCAGCTTATCTCCATCCGAACCAAATCGTTGTCAGGTCTGCCAGAACTGGCCTCATCAGGTACCTGAGATGGTTCTATTCAAGGTTCGACGTTCTCATCTCACCCTCTAACTTCATAAGGGAGAAACTTGAGGAGATCGGCATATACGGATCGGTTGTTGTGAACAACGGAGTGGACATTGAAAAGTTCCTGTCCTCGCCTGATCGGGAAGAGGCCAGAAGGCTGCTTGGCATACCGGATGAAGAGAGGATCATACTGTATCTTGGAAGAATAGGGTATGAGAAGAACCTTGAAATACTCATTAGGGCAGCCCCATCCCTTGCCAGAAAGGGTTTCAGGGTCTACATAGTGGGCTCCGGCCCGTCCCTGGATTATTACCAAAAACTGGCAGAGATGATCGCCCCTCACAGCATACTCTTCAAGGGACGGGTTACAGAGTATGAGAAGATTCTTTACTTCTCAGCGGCGAATGTCTTCTGCAACCCCTCCCAGTTTGAGGTTCTAAGTACAGTGGATATAGAAGCCATGGCCTGCAACACGCCTTTGCTGGTCCCCAGTGATTCCTCACAGGAAGAGATAATCGAAGGCGGGAAGGGAGGAATGGCATTCGTCTCGGATGACCCGGAGAGCCTTTCAGATCGAGCAGAAGACATTGCATCAGGAGTATATTCCCCCAGGAAACTGACCGGAAGATACAGTCTTGAGAACCATGGAAAGCGGATATCAAGCATATATTTCGACTGAATTCAGGACATAAGGCCCATCTTCCTGAGGACGTACCAGGCGGCCGCAACATCCTCTATTCCATTTCCCATTGATTTGAACACCGTCCTGGGCATTTCCCTGGATTTAACCACGGCCTCCTTCAGCTCAATCATTTTCGCGTGCCCATGCGATTCCACGTATTCCTTGATCTCGGTGGATTCTGACATGGCCTGATCAAGATGCTCCACGCATACCAAATCACTCTGTTCCATGACCTCCTGGGAAACTTCCCGGTTACCCATTATATTTGAGCCCACCAGATTCAGGTGGTACTTCTCAGGCATCATTTCCGAGCGCAATATGGGAACACGTGCGTTTGTCACGGTATTGATGATCCTTGAGTTGAGGGAGACTGCATCCGGAGTTTTTTCTGCCTTCACTTCAATGCCAAGTTTTCCAGACATTCTTGCAGAAAACCTCACTGCGTGGTCATGGTTTCTGGAATACACTCTTACCGTTCCAGGATTGAATAACGCGGCGTGGGCCATCAGGTTTGATTCTGCCTGGAATCCACTTCCGATGATGCCCATGTCGACGTTCCTTTCGTGCACAAAGAGTGAGGATGCCATTGCTGCAAGTGATCCGGTTCGGATCTGCCCAAGGTAGTTCGCCTCGAGAAGAGCAACGGGCTCTGCATCCGAAGTCCTGAAGATAATCACCCTGAACGATGCCTTTCCTGACGTCGCGGAGTATATCTTTGCGCCAGCCACTCCGAGGGATGAGATCACGGAAGGCATTGTGCTTAGCACAAACCGGTCACCAAAAGTCCTGATCCTTGGGGCAGTCGAAGCATTGCCTTCGCCGAGCGAGATGAATGCCTTCCGGAGTACATCGATCGTCCCCGGGTAATCCAGCACATTTCGCACCTCGTCTTCTGTTATCATGAGCATGAAGTCAGATTGCCGGAACCGTAAATATCGTTTGCGTCTTTTGATCACAACAGACCTCGGTGATACAGGCAAAGATTAATTCCAGGTGCCCGATCGCCAGAGTCCGGGGAATGGAAAACCGATATCTCATTGCACTGAGGTCATTTATTGTTTCTGCCGGCGCAACGGCTGCTGCCACGTTTGTTGGAGTCTACGGCGTTTTGCTCGGAGCTACGCCTGCCGAGATGGGGTTCCTTCAATCCACTTCCAACTCTCTTTCAAACGCAGGACAGGTCTTCTGGGGACGTATCAGTGACCGGGTCGGCAGAAGGCTTCCGTTTCTCATCATGGGGAGCCTGTCGCTCGGTGCACTATGGTTCCTTATGCCCTTTGTCTATGATCCATTCAATCTCATAGTGCTCTACGCCCTGATTTCCGTATTCTCATCGCTCATAACCGTGAACTGGTATGCCTTTATAGCAGACAATGTGGAATCTGCCACGAGGGGGAATTTTCTCTCTGCCATAAACAATCTCTCGTCGGTCGGGACTGTGCTCTCCGTGATTGCGATGACCTTCTTCTTCACTGGCGCTAACATCCATGACCTGTTCATTCCATTCGTGGCCGGTGGGGTGTCCTATTTCATGACTGCTGTTCTCCTGGCCAGAGGCAAGGAGACCAGGCACCCCAGGCACGAGATTCGCAGGCATAAGTGGAAGGATCTGAAAAAAAACGAGCCGTTCTACAGGTATTTTGTCGCCACAAGCGTCCAGGGTTATTTCTGGTCAATGGCATGGCCCATGTTCCCAATCACCATTATCTCGGTGATGAATTTCTCAGTTCTGACTGTTGCATACCTGACCATAGTATCGCTATCCTTTACCATCGCTACCCAGTATTTCTTCGGCAGGTTTGTTGACAGGGTAAATCGGGTTCCGCTCATATTCCTCAACAGGATTATGCTCTGCATGATTCCGCTCATGTATGGCCTGTTCTCCAGTTTCCCGGAATTTGTGCTGCTGGAGGTTTACAGCGGATTTACCGGCGCCATCCAGGCAGTGGTCATGACCGCATACCTCCTGGACGTTGCACCCAGGGAAAACCGTGCAGAGTACATATCAAAGATCAACGGAATGAACGGCGTAGTCTATTTCCTTGGCGCAACAACCGGTGGGTTTCTTCTTCAGTACCTGGTCTTCCTCTATCCCCTGAGGCTCGCGCTCCTGATCTCGTACTTAATCGTGTTTGCCGGGCGGCTGGCAAGCTCATTTCTGTTCCTGAGACTCAGGGAGGTTGGAGGCAACAACCGCAGAGAACTTGGCCTGTTCTCGATTCTGCTGAGATGGAAGCAGCCGGGCAGTCCTTCGGGCGGTCCCATCAAGCCCCAGTGAAAATGCACCCTACATCCTCACCTTATTATCAGATGAAAAGAAGTATTATTCATGCCCCGATACAGGTACATGGAAGGCAAGCCCCACATTGAAACTGACCGGTTGAAGAGATATGTTGACCTTAACAGGGCTTACTCCCTCAGTGTGTCCGGTCACGCGGTTTCACTGAGGTTTACTCCGGACTCCCCTGAGGCCATGATGCATTTTCCAAACGGTGAGCCCGTGGAGCATATAATGGAGGGTGTCGAGGAAAACGGCACGATATTCTTCACAAGGTTCATTACAAGTAGTGCCCTGGGGGAGACCATCACCGTTCTGGATGGAGAAGATGACCCCGTGATGCTGTGGCTTCAGTTCATCGATTGAATAAGAGCGCCCGCAAGTAAAGGGATTATGACTGTGGCATCTCCGTAGACGTTTACGAACTTTGCATCCCTCTTTACCTTCCTCCATGAGATTGCCTCCTCAAGCTTTGCTCCGGAGAGTGACCCATCATACTCCTGAGCCGTGGTGACATAAACAGCATAATCGAGCCCCTCGCGGAACTGGTTCCACCATATGGTGTGATGTTTGGATATACCTCCCCCGATCATCAGGGCCCCTGTTTTCTTTGCATCGAAGATTATGTCGGACAGCAGGTGTTCATCCTCCAGCAGGTTGATCTTGAAGTCATGGTGTTTTTCATACATTGACCACAGCTGCGACCCGAACGAACCGTCGGTTATGCCGGGCACGAAGACCGGGATGTGGTTCCTGTATGCATTGTAGAGGATGGAGGACTCACTGCCTATGCTCTTACCCATCTCCCATATGAGATCACGTCCGTTCCATTCCTTCTTCTGGCTATAGAGCCCTTCCAGCACCGGCTGCACCTTTTCCTCTATTATTTTACCGTAGCTCGAGTCCGGGATCAGCACGTTTCCGAGCCTGTTTATCTCTATCTCACCAAGCCTGCTGTCGCTGAGATCGAAGCTCCCGCAATAGTAATCACTGTATGACCTGGCTATGTCATGATCCAGTGTGCCCGTCGTGGTTATGATCACATCGAACATCTTCCTTCTGACCATATCGTTTATGACGCCCCTGAGCCCTGTTGAAATGATGTCTGCCGGGAAGGATAGAAACCTGGTAACGCCGCTTCCGGACATGTTGTCGATCACCCTGTAGGCGTCATGAATTTTTGATGCAGTGAACCCGCCAACGGACGAAAACTGATTCATAAGATCGCCCAGCGTGGTTCCCGAATGTATCCTCAGATCCTTCACTGCGACTTTCAGCAGCTTTTCCCTCGTGTAAGTATCCCCATCCTTCGCCATGTCCCTTGATTCCGGTTAGCTTTAAAACCTAATTCATGATCGCCAGGCATGTCTCCGCTTCTCCTGACCACAATCCTATGGATTCATCTCTTTTTCGCAATAATCTTCATCGGAGGTTCATTCTTCATCTGGTTTGCCCTCTGGCCTGCGTCCTTCGAGATGACTTCCGACGAGAAGCAGAGGACCATGATCGTTGGGCTGGCCTCCAAGAGGTTTGCCAGAATCACCAACATTTCTGTTGGCGTATTGATCATAACTGGTTTGCTGCTTGCGTATGGAATGTTTTCCCAGGACCCGGGGCTGCTCTCCACTGGTGCAGGCGCTGTTCTTCTTGTTAAGTCCCTCCTGGTGGCAGCTGCAATTGGAATAATGTATTACAACAACCTCACACATCCAAAAAAAATAGTCCGGCTCCTTGCTGAAGGCAAGAAGGGCGAGGTTGATAAAATTAGGAGGAGGGCTCACTTCCTGTCCTACCTTACGCTGGCCCTGCTCGTCCTTGTAACAGTGTTTGGTGCCGTTCTAGTTGGTTATTATTAGATTATCTCGCAGAGGCTGAAATTCTTTCGATTTCCTCTTTCTTGCTCACTGCGAAAGAGCCGCCTTCATTCCTTGCAGCAAGGATGATCTCGTCTGCGAGGCAGTCCTCGATGGCCTTCTTCTTCTTGAACGAAGCGTTAGATGCGCCGATGGCTATGTTTCTCAGTGCTATATCGACCCTTCGTGAGGGGGATATATCCACGGCTTTTGGAACCGCGATGCCACCATATTTGAGCCTGGTCACCTCTTCTCTGGGCGCAGCATTTTCAATGGCATTTACCAGGACCTGTATGGGGTTATCCTTCGCCTTGACTGCAATTTTTTCAAAGGCTTCTGAGAGAACGCGGTAGGCGCTGTATTTCTTTCCTGTCCACTTCTCGGTTCGCATGAGTTTGTTCAGGAGCCTTTCAATTGTATTCATGTTCCTCTTACCTGCAGAATAATTTGAAAACCTGCCTCCTGTATGTAAATTCAGGCCGGCACCCAGATTGATGTATTTCGACAGGCTCTGATCATGTATCTGCACACCCGAGGGATCATACTGTCCAAAGAGTTTGAGATCCAGATTACCTCACCGCCTTTTCCTTTCTTCCCTTTACCAGTTCCCTGAGCGAAATTCCGTTTACCTTAACAACCTTGTACCTTACACCGGGGATGTCGCCCTTGCTTCTGCCCATTCTTCCGCCGATGCCTTCCACTACAACCTCATCATGCTCGTCGATGTAGTTGATTGCTCCGTCCCCCGGCGCGAATGCAGTGATCTGCCTTCCATTCTTTATTAGCTGAAGCTTGACGCACTTCCTTATGGCTGAGTTGGGCTGTTTTGCTTCTATCCCAATCTTTTCAATGACTATGCCCTTCGCCTGGGGAGCGCCTTCCAGAGGATCGCTTCTCTCCTTTAGTTTGAGCATTCTTCTCTTGTAGTCCCTGTCGGACCACCTGTACTGCCCTCTTTTCTTAACAAGGGTAGATCCAGCATTTTCTCCATTTGCCAAATGAGTTCACCTGATCGAATTTTAGCGATAGTTTTTCGAGATTTTCATGATACTATTTAAGTTATGCCTTGCCCTGCATCCACGCCAAGCCTCCAATACAAAAGCGTTTAAATCCCCTGCCTTGCATGATCAATGCCATGACTGATCCCGTCTCAAGGGTGCCAGATCCTGATTTCAGGAAGAAACTTCTGGAGATCAGGGAAATGATGGGTTCATGGAAGCAGAGCGAATATCTGCAGCAGACTGTCCAGGGTTTCAGAACACAGAAGGGCATATACAAACCCGGTGGCTCAGAGTATGCACTATGGATCAGGCAGACTCTCAAAGGCATATATCCTGATGTGGAGGAGCCTCCATTGCCAGATGGCTCTTGGACTTACCTTTATACCCCGGAATCAAAGGAAGGGAGGGCTGATCTCTCCCTGGATACCAACAGGGCCCTGATCAGGTCCATGGAAGACCAGATTCCGGTGGGAGTGTTCATTGAAAGAAACCTTCCCGGAGAGAAGACCACCTATGAAGTCATGGGACTGGCATATATAGATCGTTTCGACGGCACGCACTTTGTGTTGCGCGGACTCCCCATTGATTTCCAGAGTCCCCCCATGAAGGATCCGTCTTCCTCACGCTTCCAGCCCTTTGAAAACGATCCCCTGCCGGTCACAAATGCCACGATAGAGATAAGAAACAAAGGCTTCATGACTGCAGTCCGCAGGGCATACAGGGGAAGATGCAGCCTCTGTGAACTGGGTTATACTTTCAGGGGAGAGCCCATAGGCCTGGAGGCTGCCCACATAATCCCGGTGAGTGCACACGGAACCTCCAAGGACGTTCGCAACGGCATCCTGCTCTGCAAGAATCATCATGACCTTTTCGATCGTTTCCTCTGGGCCTTTGATGAGGACTACAGGGTGGTTGTTTCCGATGACAGGGAGTTCAGGAAATCCGCTGAAAAGAATCATGTCATGAAGGCTGAAGGCAGGAGGTTGAGCAACCTCCCTGGAGTGGAATACGACCTTCCGGCATCCGAAGCTGTGAGGTTCAGGCTGGAAAGATTCCATTCGGCGTCTGATCGATCGGACGTCACGTAAAGAGGATGCCGCGTCATGATTTCGCCTGAACCCGTAAATGCAGGAACGAAGTTCACCTGCTTCTGGATACGATACTTATAACGTCTGAGTCCTTCAGTTCGTGATCGCGTGAAATGACCATCTTCCGCCTGCAGTCTATCGCCCTGATGAACCCTTCCCCGATGTCGGAGTGGACCCGAAAAGCGAGATCAATTGCGGTTGTACCCTTCCTGACCATGAAGCAGTCGGGCAGTACATTCCCCTGACTGTCCGTCCACTTTGATTCGTCCTGGACTGGATATACCGCTATTCTTTCGAGCCTTTCCCTCACAACGTCTGTCATTATTGCCTCGGGAGAGGCGTAATATGGGAGAGAAATGACCTCCTGGACCCTGGCAAGCGCCTTCCTCTGAGGTTCACTGGCCCTGGCAGATGGGGATATGTGCCTCTTGCTCACCTCTGCCAGTCCAGCCTGTACGGCCCTGGAAAGTGCCAGTTCAAAGTCCCCGGATGTGAATATGGTGTCAGGGTGCTTTGCCCTTATGCGATCAATGGTTTCTGGATCTGCTGCGTCAACCTTGTTTCCAAGGAGAATCAGCGGCTTGAACCTGGCAAGAAACATCTCCGAGAACCTGGTGAAGTCCTCCTCCTTCCAAATTGATAGCCTCAACGGAAAGCCCCCGGCGGAAAGGGCTGACAGGAGGGCCTGCTCGTTTATTCCGCTCATGGACAGTTTCCGAAGCAATGACGCCGCAGGATGCTGATTGGTCGCCTCCTCTCTGGACGCGAATTTCTCCCATCCCTTGGACAGCCTGGCAACCATCCACTTTGTGATTTCTCCCTTTATCATGTCTATCTCTGCATTGGGATCGATTCTCTCTTCTACGGGTGTTCCGTCAAGAGCGGTTTTGCCGGATGCGTCAAAAACCAGCAGGAGAGCTTCGGATTCACGTACATTCTCCAGGAATTCATTCCCCATGCCCTTACCCTGGCTAGCGCCTTCTATCAGGCCTGGAACATCTATGATCTCAATGGGTATCTGCCTGATCCCTCCAGAGCAGCTTCCCTCCCTGGGATTGCAGGTCGTGCCTATCTCGGTATCAGGGCACTTCGTCTCGATGAAGCCAAGCCCGATATTTGGCTTGATGGTGGTAAACGGATAGCTGCCTATCTCTGCAGCCCTGGAGGTTATGGCGGAGAACAGCGTGCTCTTCCCAGCATTGGGCTTACCCACGAGACCAAGCCTTACTTTTGCCATTGCCAGTTTTCACTTGTATGAAACCAGAACGCTAACAAGGTCGTAACCCTTCGGGCATTCCAGTTTTTCTCCCAGTGATTCGATGGTGGCCTTCCTCCCCTCCTTAAGGTGGATGAGGTTGCATTTCTCTATGTTGGGACATACATAATTGTCGCAGTTCATTGATCTTGTTGTGATCGTCGAGCCCTCCTGCAGGGCTGGTCCCGCCTTCAGGTTGAGCGTTTCCGGGACCTCCTCAAGTTCTATGGTATTCACCCTGTCTCCGTTGAAAACGATGCACGGGTTGGTCTTCTCCCTCACCTTGGATATTCTGTAGGTTCTCCCCAGCTCAAGGTTGAAGCATACATTCTTGACTCTGCACTCCGAGCACACCTGCAGCGGGGAGGTAAAAATAAATTCCAGGCCCTCCTTTGCAAGGTCCTGTCCTATCAGTGATATTATTTTCTTCATAAGAATCAACTGTCATTCGATTATGCCTGTGACTTCGAGCGCCTTTTCAGCGGCACTAAGGCTAAGGTCTGTCTCGCCCAGTATGGTAAACCTGTCTGGCCTGATGCTGTGTGCCGTGGCCAGCGCGCTTATCACGTCTTCGTTCGACAGTCCGTAATCCCTTGCCTTTATAGAAAGCTTTATTGTATCATAGACCGAGGCCAGCTTCTGCCAGTTGCCACCGTGGAGATACATGCTCACAACAGATCCCATGGCGCACTGCTCTCCATGGATGGCTTTGCTATTTCCAAGGAGATCGATTGCATGCGAGAACATGTGTTCGCTCCCGCTTGCAGGTCTTGATGAGGATGCTATTGCCATGGCCGTGCCGGATGCCAGTATCTGCTTTGTGACGAGCCATACGGACTCCTCTACGCCAGGCAGTATCATGTGCGCCTTTTCTATGAGTTCTCTGGAAGAGTACTCGGATAGTGCGGCTGCTGACGAACTGTAGTCCTCTCCCTTCACCCTGCTGGCAAGCTTCCAGTCAAGCAGCGCTGTCTCGTTTGAAATGACGTCTGCAGCCCCTGCAGCAAGATACCTGTAGGGTGCCTTGACCATTATGGCCGTGTCCGCTATGATGGCAAGAGGCATGACAGCCGTTTCGGATACCACTGACCCGTTGCCCTTTATGGATGCCCTGGGGGAAGCTATCCCGTCATGGCTTGGTGAGGTTGGCACACTTAGAAATGGGACATTGAGATCAGATGCCACCTTCTTGGTGATGTCAATCTTCGATCCGCCACCCACGCCTATGAGCAGGCCGGGCGAGAGGTCTTTAAGATTGTCCTCCACATCCTTTATGTTCTGGAAAGAGGCGGGACCGGTAATGAGCGTATGGGTCTGAAACCCCGCTTCCTGTAGAAGCGTTTCTACCTCCTTTCCCGCAAGTCCGTAGGTGATGCTGCCTGTAACTATAACCACACTGCCTCTCCTGAGGTACGTGGAGACTATTGAAGGGACGCTGGATATAACGCCATGTCCAACAAGAACATCCCTCGGAAAATGCATTGTCTTGTACTTTTCGAACTCCATAACTCCCACGCTGAGGCAAATTAGACTGCCCTTTCTGGCACTTCTATTCATTGGCTATACCATATTAATACTTATGTGTTATCAGAGAGATGCATAGAGTATAGTCATGAGTCGACCCGCTAGATGTGGCAGTTTCCAGCCCGTCATGGGGGAATTTTTGCCGCCCCGAAGGTATCACCAATTGGCTGCGTGCACGCTTTATTTCTGACTAAATTTAGAAAACTTGCATATGCGATACTAAGTGCGCATTACCTGCAGCATAACCCGGGACACATGGGCCCGAGCAAGAACAGGGGTTAGCATCCGTCATGCTTACTTCAGCCACCATGTCCCATCGGAAAGATTCGTGTGGAATAGGACGGAGATGTTTTTGAGCAGGATAGTGCTCTCTCGTTATGGCCGCCGAGGATATTCTCATATTGAGTGACCGCGACGTCATGGCCCTTGCCCCCATGAAGGCTGCCGTCCAGGTGATGAAGCAGACCATTATTTCCCGCAGTCACGGAGACCTGGTCTCCCCTCCGAGAGAGATGTTCTCGATGGATTCCACGGGCCTTGTATGGACACCGGGCGGGCACAGACAGCTCAAGGCCATGGGACTCAGGCTTTATCCCACTGGAGTCCCGAAGGGCGATCAGGCGGTCCTCCTGTGGGATTCGGTAAAGGGCAGCCTGAAGGCCATTTCCATAGGATCCTACCTGGGACTGCTGAGGACTGGTGCAATTGGAGGCGTGGCGATCGATGCCATGTCCAGGAAGGATTCAAGAGTCGTTGGAGTGGTCGGATTCGGGGAACAGGCCTGGATGCAGGTCCAGGCGTGCATTGCTGTCCGCAGCATAGACCGCGTGCAGGTATACAGGAGGAGCAGGTCTCTGCTTGCCAGGATGGCAAGGGAGGCCTCAAGGGAGTTCGGTGTGGAAGTCACCCCGGTTGATGATGCAAGGACTGCGGTGGCCAATGCGGACATAGTAATCACCGCGACTGATTCTCCGACCCCTGTAGTATATGGCCCCTGGATTGATCCGGGGACGCATGTCAACGCTCTCGGCCCAAAATACACCGGCAGATCTGAGATAGAGGATGGTCTTTACTCAAAGGCCTCTCTCATAGCGTCTGATTTTCCCGAGCAGTACCTGAGAGATTCAAGCTTTGCATTCAGGAGTCACCCTGCCACAGGCGGGATGAGGGACCTGGCATCGATCATAGAGGATCAGGTTCCCAGAAAGGATGATGAGATAACACTGTTCCTCTCCCATGGCCTTTCCGGCAGCGAGGTGTGCCTGCTGGACTTTGTGCATGGCAGGGCGGTATCTACTGGATACAGGGCTGCAGCCAGAGTGCACACGGACTGAGCCGGGGGCTGGCCGGTCATACATGGGAGGCTTTTCTTCCCACCGCCATATTGCCGTTCGCAAATGTGGCTTCCTGGTCCTTTGTGATGGCTATGACCCCGGCCAGGTTTACACCGAATTTCTCTATCTCGTCCCTGACAATATCCTGAAGGTCCTCTTTTCCCATCCTTGAGTATATACTGTAGCACAGGAGCCTCTTCATGATTTCTTCGCCTATGCCCGTTGCAACGGCGGCGCCCTTATCCCCCGCATAGAAGCCGCAGCCAATGAAGGGGACATCCCCCACACGCCCCCTCATCATGGGAAATACCCCTCCGGTGGAAACCGCTGCGGAAAATCTTCCGTTTATCCTGGCGATAGCCCCAACGGTATCCGTGCCGATGAGTTTTTCAGGATCGATCTTGCGGCTGAAAGAGGCAATTCTGGGATTGTTTCCGGGGTTTCCGGCCTTTATGTCTTCCAGCAGCTTTTCCAGCCTATTCCTGTTCTCCGGCGTCATGGGATCATATTCTTCAAATCCCATTATTCTGGCAAAGCGTATGGCTCCATCGCCAGAGAGCACGTTATGTGGCGAGCTGTTCATCACCGCAAGGGCCACCAGAACAGGGTTCCTGACCTTCTCAATCCCGATGACTGCACCGAAGTTTCCCGCGGCCATCACGGCAGCATCCATCTGCACGGAACCGTCAATCCTAGGAAAAGATCCGGTTCCAGCATTGAACCTGGGATCATCCTCAAGAAAAGATACGGCCTTTACAGCTGCGTTGACAGAACCCTGGCCGAGATCGACACTGGAAATAATTGCGTTCATGTCAATTCTGGGAGGTTCGGCCCATCCAACCCCGCCATGTATCAGAAGAACATCATTCATAGCAGGATCATGAGATGAAGGAACGATTTAACCTAGGTTACTGTTTCCGTTAACCATATGTTTGCATACCGTACGCAGTTTTCGCAGTTTTGGCCTCCTGTAAGGCGCCTGGATCAAGGTTAATCAACGCATAAGGGTTGATCCGCGGATATGAAAAGCCTTTGGATAAGATTCACCGGACGCGTTCAGGGAGTGAACTTCAGGAGGGATGTCAGCGCATTCTGCAGAATGCTGGGAATAAGCGGATGGATAAGAAATAACCCTGATGGTTCTGTAGAGGGGGAATTCCATGGGGACGACACCGGGATGACCCGGCTGCTGGACGCACTGGAAGGGAATTTTGAGAACGCCTTCATCACAGGCAGGGACGTCAGGGAAATTGCATGGAAAGATGAAAAAGGGTTCAGGATAGAGCACTAATCCTTTACCTGTGCGTTCATTATGGTGAACCGGTACCCGAGCCTGTTGAGATTTTCCATGAGCAGTTTTACATGTTCCTGGCCCCTTACGTTGACTGAGAATGTCACGCTCTGATATCCCACGGGGGTGTCCTCGTTGAGGTTGTCCACCTCAGCGTGGTAGATGTTACCACCCGCCTCTGAAATTGCAGAGGCAATCCTGTATAAAGTGCCGGGCCTGTCGGGAATCTTTGTGTCTATCCTGATGAGTTTCCATTCCAGTTCCATGGATTTGTATATTATCTTGGATAGAGTCAGCAGGTTGGCGTTTCCCCCCGACACCACTATGACCGTCTTCCTTCCCCTCACGTCGATCTTCCCCTCCAGAAGGGCGGCCAATCCCGCCGCTCCTGCTGGTTCTGCAAGAGTCTTGTGCCTCTCGAGAAGCTTGAAGATGGCCAGTGCCATGGATTCGTCAGACACAGTGACTATGGAGTCAACGTGCTTTTTGACCAATTCAAAGGGAATCCTGCCGGGAAATTTTATGGCAATGCCGTCAGCAATGGTCTCCCCGGAGACGCTAGGCGTTATAATTCCGGCCTCCACAGACTTCTTCATGGAGTCGTATTTCTCGGACTGAACTCCTATAATCCTCACGCGGGGATTGATGGTCTTCGCGGCAAGCGCTATACCCGAGATGAGGCCGCCTCCTCCCACGGGCACAATGATGGTATCTACATCTGGAAGGTCCTCCATAATCTCAAGCCCTATTGTACCCTGGCCAGCAACCACCCATCGGTCGTCAAAGCCGTCAATGAACACCATGCCCTCCTTCTCCGCCACGCCTAAAGAGTACTCCCTGGCCTCGTTGTAGTCCTTCCCATAAAGCGTGATTTCTGCGCCGTAGCTCTGGACTGCATTGACCTTGGCAGGCGTGGTGTAAAGAGGCATTATTATCCTTGCCCTTATGCCGGACTCCCGGGCTGCATATGCAACACCCTGGGCGTGATTTCCCGCGCTCACTGCGATCACACCCCTCTGCCTCTCCTCCTTCGTCAGCCTGGACATCCTCACCAATGCCCCGCGGGTCTTGAATGAGCCGGTCCTCTGGATGTTCTCCATCTTGAGGTAAACTTCTGAACCGTATTTCTCGCTGAATGTCCTTGACCTGTCGAGGGGGGTCCTGTTCAGCCTGCCGCTTATGATCTCTGCTGCATCCTTGATGTCCTCGAACTTCGGGAGTTCTGTCCCGGAACTCTGCATGCAAGGATAGTGTAGGCTCCGTTTTGAACTTTTATAAGCATCATTATGGAAAATGGTTAAGCATCAAGCCTGAATCCACATTACATGAAGTTTGGGGTTATTGGGCTCGGAAACCACTCTGTCAACAGGGTTATGCCAGCCATACAAAAGAGCGGTAACGTCATATCATCTATCCTCACGAGGAGGGAGGACAAAGGGAAGTCCCTGGCTGAGAGGTTCCAGTGTTCTTACCAGGTTGATCAGGAAGCATTTTTCAGGGAGGATTTCGAGGCCGTATACATCGCGTCACCCAACAGCCTGCATTTTGCCCAGGCCTCCCTTTCACTGGAACATGGCAGGCATGTTCTGCTGGAAAAACCCATGACCCTCTCGTCAGGTGATTCCAACAGGCTGTGCAGAATGGCGGATGGCGACAACCTGAAACTCAGCGTGGGCTTCCACATGCGCTTTCATCCGGGCCTGCAGACTTTGCGCAGCATACTGGGAAGGGAGGAAATAGGCAACATTACAATGATCAGCGGTTCATGGGCCGGACTGGGAGGCAGCAGTCATGAAGATCCCGATCGGAACTGGTGGACTGTGCCGGAAATGGCGGGTGGAGGCTCTGTCATGGGAACCGGTGTGCACGTGATAGATGCATTGAACTACATAATGGGGCGGGCTCCGGAATATGTTTCCGCGTTCAGGATCCCGGAGGGCAGTGTTGTGGACAAAACCTCGCATATCATGATGCGTTATGGGGACATCGTTGCAACGGCATTCTCGTCCAGACTCGTTGAGAGTCCTGACAACAGCCTTTACATCTTCGGGGATGAGGGAACCATTGAGGCGTCTGGCATCTTCGGCACCGAGATCAGGGGCAAGATCGTATCGTCAGGCAGGACGTTGAGGACGTTCCGTGGAGGCAGTCCCTATGTGCGTGAAATAGAGGGCTTTGTCAGTCACGTTAGCGGAAAGGAAACAGAGATAGCCACTGGAGAGGATGGTCACCGTGTGGTGAAGATCGTTGAGGCATCCATCAGGTCATCCTCGGGTGGGTCCACCATGAAGATTTCCTGAATGGCCTTTGCCTGCTTTGAGCGTGTCGGCGCTTCCTGAGGCCCTCGGGATGACCTGCATGAGATGAGGGCACATGGCGCGGGTTTTATTGCCGGCAGCGATATCCTGCGACCTTGGCCGAGATAATCTGGAAAGGACTGGTCTTCACTTCTACCGACATCAGGACAGATCTGAGCGCCTACAGGAGATATTCGCAGCTGCTCATACCGCTGCATGGTGAAGAGCACAGGTTCCTCGCGCTGTGCAACAATGAGTCGGTGGTGTTCTACCTTGGGAGCACCACACCGGGTGGGACTGCCAGGCTCACCACGTTCTTCACTTCGGTCTATCCTTCCTATGCCCAGGACGAGAGGCCTGAACTTGATGGATTCGGCACCCACTGCACCCTCAGGAACAGCTACTTCAACAGAAATGCGGCGCCTTTTTTCTACCCGGATTTCCTTTCATCGCTCATATTCGCAGCGCGCTCTTCCATTAGCGGCAGGATCGCCTACCAGGTCGTTCTCAGATCGAGGATGGCAAGGTTTTCCGGCAGGCTGCACCACTCTTTTGTTGTATCCGTCGGCGTTTCCGGCTCCGAAGAGGAAAAGCAGTTCTTCCTCCATCTGGTCGCTGGGCAGGCTTATGCCCTAAAAAAGAACCACCGCTGGCGTATGCACAGCAGCCTCAAGGCAGCTGTCCTGTTCAGGGAGGACGTATTCAGGCTTGCCGATAATCTTGTGAACTTTATCAGGATTCCTTCGGATCAGGATCAGTGACCGTGGAGGCAATCTCCCGGATTGCGGATCGGGTGATGTCCCACCTGACCAGCCGTTGGGCAACGAGCGGGTCGAACCATCCATATGCATTGTGCTCATGATCAGGGTTGCCGCTCAGATCAACCATGGATTCCCCCCTGACCAGGACGGAGTAAACGGTCTCGGAGTAGCTTCTTCCCCTGGCCGTAAATCCAAAACTCCCCGCTCTGCTGAACCTCACAATCCCCAGTTCCGGCAATCCGGTCTCCTCGGTTATCTCCCTCATTAGACCATCTTTTTCATCCTCGCCGTCCTGGAGGTTTCCCGTCAGTGACTGCCAGTAGTTTTTGGGCGGGGAATAGTGCAGGAGAAGAAACTCTGGCCCACTCCTGTGGATCACTGCCTGTACCTTTCTTCCTGAGACCATTATTTCAGCTTCCCTATGATCTCATTCATTGCGGCGTTGATGTCCGTAAACCGGAACCTGTATCCCGTATCCAGTGCTTTCTTCGGAATGATCTTGCCGCCTGAGGCCAGGAGGTCAAACGCTTTGCCAACCCTTGCCCTGAGAATAAACTCCGGTATGCCGAGGCCTGATTTTCTGCCCATGGCATCCCCCAGAGCCCTGGAGAACTTAGCCGAGGTCACATAGCCCGGCGAAGCAGCGTTCATGGGCCCTGACACCTGGGTGTTGCCAATGGCATGCTCCACCAGCCCTACCTCGTCTTCCATGTGGACCCAGGCAAAATTCTGGTCACCGGGCTTGATGTAGCCCCCAAGGTGAACCTTGAATACCGGGATGAGCTGGGAGAGGGCCCCTCCCTCATGGGACAGGACAACGCTGGTTCTAAGAAAAACCGTGCGCACTCCCGCCTCCATGGCAGGGGCTGCAGCCGCTTCCCATTCCTCCACGAGCTTTCCCCAGAAATCTTTCCCCGGAAGGGAGTCCTCTGTCAGTTCCTGGGAAGCCTCGGTTTTCCCGTAGTATCCTGTGGCGCTACCGTTGATGAAGACAGAGGGTTTCCTGCCGCAGGCCGCCATTGATTCTGAAATGGCCCTGGTGACACTTATCCTGCTGTCTCTCACCTCGGCATCATAGTCATGGTGTCTGGAAAAAACTGATGCCCCGGAAAAGTTAATTACTGCGTCTGAACCGTCCATGATTGCCGAAAGTTGTTCCTTGTCCAGCCTGAGTTCCCGATATTCGGCAAGACCTGGTATTTTTGACTCTGCCGAAGGTTTATTCCTCGATACGGAGATAACTGAACTGCCACCGTCTCTCAGCCTGGCTGCCACGTTGCTTCCTATGAGGCCAGTGGCACCGAAGATTACTGCCTTCATAGTGTCACAATAATGAGATTTATATATATGTTCTCAGCAGGATTGGTGAGGTTATGCCATTTTCCATTCCGAAGCCGGGTGAGAGGCCCTGCATGAAGCGGATCGTTCAACGGATCTTCCTGAGGGTAAGCTTGTTCCCGCTCAAGTCCGAGACTTCTGCTGCCTCGTTGATGCCAAGAGGATCGTCGCATACGGCCTTCCATATCTGAGAGTCCAGTCTGACTTCATAGAAACCGGGCTTGACGGTAACAACCGTGGCTTTCCTGCCTATGAGTGATTCCTTGCCTGTGAAGGCCCGCTGGCCAAATGGGTACCTGGTAAGGAATCTCCCCAGCCATCCCCCGACGAAGAGGCTCACAGCAGTATCCGTCACAATTGTTAGTACGTAAAGTAAAGACACAGTGATGCAGTATAATCAGAATTATTTAGATTTGCTTCGCGGATTCCACGGCCTCTGCATCATACTGTCTTATGGTGTACCTGCGGTTCCTTCCAAAGGGTCTGAATGGCTTTCCGTTGCCATGGTAGAACTTTGAGAAGAATTCCACATAGATCAGCCTCGCCCCCTGGATACCCGGTTCAAATATGGCAATGGACAGGTTGAATATCTGCCCCAGCACAAGGATGATTGCTGCGAAAATCACCATGGGGAAGGTGTGGAGGTACTCAAGAAATATGAAATCTACGACGTAGGCGAGTATGACTGAGGCCAGCAGTATGCCTATGATCCTGGTGTAGGAAAGCACGTGGCTGATGATTGACGGCAGCTCCATTGCCCCCATTGCACCTTCGGTAGCCACTATCACGCCTATGCCTGCCATGGCAACTACAATGGCTTCATAGCTCCCCGTTGAACCGAATGTTCTGTGAAGCAGGTCGAGCCCTGCAATGGCAACCCCCCAGATGAAAAGGATCCACCCCGCCTTTCCGAATGCCCTCTTTCTGTGTCCCCCAAGGTATTCGTTGGTGAATCCCATGGCGAGTCCCAGCGTCACCATGAAAAGGCCGATGTATCCCGATAACAGCAGAAGGGTGGGAAGAGAGGAGGTCACGTCGAACAGTGTGAAGGGGAGTATCTTGAATCCGAAGAACTGGTTGAATATGATTCCAAACACAATGGCGGAGATCGCAGAAGGGATCAGGGCCCTGGCCAGTGTCTTCAGGGGGCCTCTTCCCAGAATGACCACGGCGAACCGCGAAAGCTTCCTGGGCAGCGGGAAACGCTTGGCCCTGCCGCTGAGCTTCATGAGGATCAGGATGGCACCAAGCAGGATCACGATCCCGTATCCAATGTCCCCTACCATCATACCGAAGAACAGAGGAAACACCATGGCGAAAATCAGGGTGGGATCGTACTCTGATTCCTGGGGAAGTGAGTAGAACCTGATGAAAAACTCAAAGAACCTTATCCTCCTGGGATTTCTCAGAAGGGTCGGAGGCTCCTCGGTAAACCTGGGATAACTGATGACAACCCGCCCCTGCGTGTTCTTCTCCAGTGCAGACTGCAATGATTTGACTCTGGACTCCGGTATCCAGCCTTCAAGCGTGAAGGTCTGCTCCGTGTATCCCCCTTTCTCCGCAGCCTCGAACTTGCTCTGCTCTATTTCAAGCTGCTCCCGCACCTGGACGATGCGTGAATAGTAATGGCCAGACAGCTCTCTGATCTCTGCCTGGACTTCCCGCAGTTCCGCCATACGCTCATTCTTCACGGAGGCCAGCTTTTCCAGGTATTGGACCGGACTTCCCTGTACATCCGGGATTATTCTCATGGTGAGACCGTTTGCCGAGGCTATCTTGGCAAGATCCGAGTCATGTTCCCTGCGCACAGTTACCAGGAGTCCTTCGCTGAGAAGGATCGTGGAGGCTTCCGGCAATGATTTCTTTATCTCTGCTGACAGTTCTCCAGGTTCCGGCGACGGGATGACGTAGCTCTTGAGGCGATGGGTCGTGAAAATCCCCAGGTCAACGTCCATTCCCTTGATGTATGAGATCGTTGATTCCCTCACCTCTATGTCCTTCAGGTCGGCAGTGAGGTCCTGCTCCCTGTTCTTAAGCGCCCACACCTGCTTGTCTATGTCAATCTTTTCAGCTTCCCTGATGGTCTCCTCTGTGGAAGGGAAGAATTTTGCCCCGGAGACTTCAACGGGCGTTAATGCAGTCTCTATGCCCTTTATTCTCTGGAGCTGTTCCGAAGTTCTGGCCTGTAAGTCCTGCTGTGGCTGCCGTCCCAGTGATTCCCGGATATCGCCGGAGATCTGCTCCACCTGTACTGCGTTGGCATCATGGAGCAGAGAAATCACTGGATCTCTGTTTGAAAGGGTGCTTATTATGCGAATCCTCAGCATTCGTTCAGGCCTTAGGGCCATTGCTCTCCTCCAGCACCTTCTGGATCTCCCTGTCAAAGATCTCCATTATCTGATCCCTGGTGAAATTCAACTTGAGCGTCGCAGCTCTCTTGCGGGCCTCGGCCAGTATCCCCCTCACTTTCTCCTCTACCTTGGCGTTTTCAATCTCAACAAATTCTGAATATTCCTTCTCCAGTCTTTCCTTCTGCTCCCTGATGGCGCTATCGTGGGCAGCAGTGAGTTCGGCGACCTTTTCGCTGTAGAGCCTGCGCATCCTTTCAAGTTCTGAGACGGAAGCGTCTTCAGCCTCCTTGATTTTCTTTATGACCTCAATATCCTCCATCAGATCATCCCCATGAATGCGGCATATAGTATCGCTGCAGACACCCCGACATTCACCGCAGCCATTATTTTCCTGACCCGCATAAATTTCTTCAGCGCTTTTTCCCCTTCGGGGGTGACGGAGATCGTTCTGCGCTCCTTTCCAGGGTTGGTGTAGAACATGGGATTCATATGCCTTCCCCCTTGGCCACTATCTTCTTCTTTATGGTCTTCAGAGTGGAGAACGTGTCCCTTTCCATCTCATCGAGGCGCATTCTTATGTACTTTGCCTCTGATTTGAGTTCCGGAATCAGAATGTTCTCTATGGCATTGGACCGTCTCTTGGTACGGTCAATCTCATGGAGAAGGCGCCTCATTGAGCTCTCCTTTTCCGCTACTTCCGTCAGGCTCGAGAATATCTGGTTGAATTTCTTCATTGCATCGTATAGCGTCGGCGGAAGGGAGACAGCCCTGTAGAGGTCGGATGCAAGGGATTCCCCCATTTGGACCCGAACCTCCGGTATCCTGACGCCCATGATGTTCCTGGTCTTAACAGCCGAGGACTCCTCGGAGGAGAATCCTGCCAGCCTTTCAATGATCATGTCGCCGTAAAGTATCTCCGATATCCTCACAAGTTCAATGCCCTCGCCAATGGTGGCCCTGAGATTTTCCCTGAGCCCTCTGACCTCCCTGCTGATCTTGAAGAACTCCATGACCAGGGCGGATCGCTTCATTTTGAGCAGGTCCAGGCCGCGGGCTGCAAGCTTAATCCTCCTGTTGGTGTTGATCAGTTCGATCCTCGTTGGCCTCACGTCTCTAGCCGGCATTCTACTCCTTCTTCCATTTTCCGTATCTCTCTATCTGATCCTTCTTGACTCTCTTCATGTCCCCTTCCGGAAGCATGGACATGAGTTCCCATCCAAGATCCAGGGTATGCTCTATGGTCCTGTCTTCATTATAGCCCTGCTTCACGTACCTTTCCTCAAATGCATCGGCAAACCTGAGGTACTGGCGATCCGCTGCTCCAAGGGCCTCCTCGCCCACGATGGCGCTGAGCGATCTCAGGTCCTTCCCGTTGGCGTAGGCCGAGTAAAGCTGGTCTGCAACGCCCCGGTGATCGTCCCTGGTCCTGCCCTTTCCAATCCCCTGGTTCATCAGCCTTGAGAGTGACGGCAGGACATTGATGGGCGGATATATGCCGCTTCTCTGGAGGTCTCTGCTCATGACAATCTGCCCCTCGGTAATGTAGCCGGTCAGATCGGGTATGGGGTTTGTAAGGTCGTCGCCTGGCATGGTAAGGATAGGTATCTGTGTGATTGATCCCGATCGTCCCTTGATCTTTCCTGCCCTTTCGTAAATGGTGCTCAGATCGGTGTACATGTAGCCTGGAAAACCTCTCCTTCCCGGGACTTCCTCCCTTGCGGACGAAACTTCCCTCAAGGCCTCGCAGTAATTTGTCATGTCGGACAGGATCACCAGTATGTGCATGTTCTTCTCGTATGCAAGGTACTCTGCCGTGGTGAGGGCTGTCCTTGGCAGGATTATGCGCTCCATGGACGGGTCCGAGGACAGGTTAAGGAACATCACGGATCTGGAGATTGCGCCTGTGCTCCTGAATTCGTTGATGAAGTAGTTGGCCTCCTCACTGGTTATACCCATGGCCCCGAAGATGACCGCGAAATTCTCGTCCGTGCCCCTGACCTTGGCCTGCCTTGCGATCTGTGCCGCGAGCTGGTTGTGAGGCAGTCCGGAACCGGAAAAGATGGGGAGCTTCTGCCCCCTGACGAGCGTGTTCATACCATCGATTGTGGATATCCCCGTCTGGATGAACTCAGATGGCTCTTCCCGGGAGTAGGGATTGATTGCATTACCCACAATCTCAAACTTTTCCTTGCTGAGGATGGCAGGACCGGAGTCAATGGGGGCACCCAATCCGTTGAAAACGCGTCCCAGCATTTCATCCGATATGGATATGCGGGCAATGCTGCCTGTGAACCTGACCTTGGTCCTGTTGTTGTCCAGTCCGGACGTGGAACCGAAGACCTGCACTATGGCAAGCCCGTTTCTGCTCTCCAGAACCTGGCCAGACCTGGATTCACCGTCAGGTGTTGTTATCTCCACGATCTCGTTGTATGCTGCGTTTGGAACACCCTCCACAAACAGAAGGGGACCGCTTATCTGTGATATTGACTTGTAACTCGGCGTAATCATCCTGTCACCTCCGCCTCCAGGGACTTAACCTGCCCCCTGATTTCTTCCAGCATCGGTGGGAATGCAGTTTCTATTGCGCTTTCCTTGATCTCCTTCATCCTGGATATCCTGTCCCTCACGGGGATGGTCCTGAGCTGATCCATTCTGGAACCTTTCTCTATGGCCTTGAACTGCGCTCTGCCCAGTTCTATGATGGTGCTGAGCATGAGAAACTGCTTCCTCACGGAGCAATATGTGTCCACGTCGTCGAAGGCACTCTGCTGGAGAAAGTCCTCCCTTATCATCCTTGCAATGTCAAGAATTCCCTTTTCCCTCTCAGGGAGCGCATCATAACCAACCAGCTGCACGATCTCCTGCAATTCTGATTCCTTCTGGAGTATGCCCATGGCCTCTGAATAGACGCCACTCCACTCCTCAGACACCTTACTGTTGAACCACTTGAATAGCTCTTCCCTGTAAAGGGAGTAGCTGTTGAGCCAGTTTATTGAAGGGAAGTGCCTCCTCGATGCCAGGGAGGCGTCAAGAGCCCAGAAAACCCTGGTTACCCTGAGGGTGTTCTGTGAGACGGGCTCCGATATGTCTCCACCGGGAGGGGAAACCGCGCCCACTATGGTTATTGATCCCTCCCTCTGCTCTTTGGAAAGGACCACGGCCTTGCCCGATCTCTCATAGAATTCTGAAAGCCTCCGTCCCAGATAAGCCGGATAACCTTCCTCGCCGGGCATCTCTTCCAGTCTGCCTGATATTTCCCTTAGTGCTTCTGCCCATCTGGATGTGCTGTCGGCCATAAGGGCGATGTCGTATCCCATGTCCCTGTAGTATTCTGCGATTGTGATGCCCGTATAGATTGAGGCTTCTCTTGCTGCAACCGGCATGTTGGATGTGTTCGCTATGAGGACGGTTCTCTCCATCAGTGGTTTTCCGCTCTTGGGGTCCTGAAGCTCAGGGAATGTTGTGAGAATCTCTGTCATTTCGTTGCCTCTCTCCCCACACCCCACATACACAACTATGTCGCTGTCTGCCCACTTGGAAAGCTGGTGCTGAACCACGGTGTTGTGAAGAACTATTCCCCCGGAACCCCCTATGAAGTTGTGGCCGAAGTCCGGAACGGCAAGATCATAGACGTCGAATGGGCCCTCCTCTTCCTCCAGGGCCACTATCATGTCAAATACCGGCGCAACATCTTCTCTACCGTACTGGCTGACAAGCTCTATTGCCTGGGCAGATGATCCGGAACTGTCAGTGGGTTGGGATGGCATATTCAGGAAGGAGTCGACTATTTCAGGTATATCTGCACATGCTATGAAATCTCCAGTGCGGAGATTCCTGGCCATGGTCTCTGACAAAACTCCATCATCGTTGAGTCTGAAAAGCTTGTGAACAGGCGTTACCCTGACTTCCCTGCCTCCCTGCGTTCTAACCCGGTACACGGAGTCGCTTTTACCTCTGTAAAGCACATAAGACTCGCTCCTTGAGATCCGTCCGTCGTACATGGAGAAAAGCTGGACTGGGGAATCAAGAAACACGTACTCCTCCGCGTCTGTGCTCCCCTTTGAGTGTTTTTCAAAGAGTTCCCGGATGCTGATCAGAGTCCCGTCTCCCAGAAGAATATCAGTTTCTCCGGTTACACACTTGCCTGATCCGAATGGTCCGGGCACTGCCACGGTGCCACCCTTTGCAACAGGGAAAAAGGTGTCTATGACTCTCTGGCCGGTTATGAGAGGTTCAACGGGAGGCAGTTTTCTGGCCACCCTTCTTGCGCTTCTCACGGGCCAGGTCTGCTTGAGCCTCAGCTCGACTTTCTTTTCTCCTGCGGATATTGTCCCGATCACTTCCGATACAGTAAATTCCCCGTCCTTGAGCGACTCTATGGTTCCTGACTCTATGGTCAGAGGTACCATGATCTTGTGCTCTATGAGGCTTGTCTCCTGAACTGTACCCAGGATTTCTCCGGCGACCACCTTATCACCTTTCTTCTTGCTGGGATGGAAATGCCATTTCTTGGTCTCATCCAGCGGGGAAGCCGTAAATCCCCTTCTTATGAAGTCCCCCGAGCTCTGCCGTATGACGTCAAGCGGCCTCTGGATCCCATCATAGATGGAGGCCAGCAGGCCCGGTCCAAGCTCCACGGAGAGTGGCCTGCGTGTGTTCTCTATCTTGTCACCCGGTCTCAGACCGCTTGTATCCTCATAAACCTGGATTGTGGAGCGCCCCGACTCCAGCCTGATGATCTCACCCACCAGGCCAAGTTCTCCCACTCTCACTACGTCATACATCCTTGCTTCTTCTACGCCTTCTGCAACCACAACTGGCCCAGAAATCTTAACTATTTTGCCCATTCCCTTACTCTCCTATCTCTACTCCCAGTATCCGCTTGGCCAGTTTTGAGACTGACTCCTCTTCCGTGCCACCAGGCATGGGTACGAAGATCACAAGCGGGTCGTTCATCGTCTCAATTCTCTCCAGAAGCCTGCTGCTTATACCAGACCTGAGGTCTTCCGTCACCATGATCATGGAATGCTTTCCCTCGGCTATCATCCCGGAAAGAACCCTATCCACATCTCTGGCATCTGCCTCCCTGGAGGTGCTGATCCCTATCAGCCTGAATCCCATGATTACTTCCCTCTTCCCTATGGCTGCGACGGATTTTCCCTTGTCCAGCTTCACACCCCCATGCCAGTGAGTCTCAGAACTGAATCGTTTTTCATCCCATAGGAACTTCCAATGACTATCCCCCGCAGGATGTCTCGTTCCCTTTCAGCAGTCAGCACAAAGTCGAATATGGTGTTAACGGAGATGGAGGAGGCCATGAATGATGGGTGGTATCTCCTGTAAAGATGCATCCTTGTCATGATCTCAAGATCGGAGAGATTTGCGGGATGCTGCTCTGATTCTCCACCCGCGACCTTACCCGCGGACTGATATATATCAGCGACAGGTGAGTTCCTGAACAAGTCTTCAAGCGCTGCGGGAGATATACTACCTCCAGGACTCAGCCGCTCTTTGATTATGGCAAAATCCATTTCCTGGTCTCTTGCCTTGAGTATTACCATGATATTTCTCAGATCAATATAATCCCTGAAATAGCTCCTTACGGGAGACTCGTCGCCTCTTATGAAGAGCAGCGTCCTCAGTACTTCCGAGAAATAGAAAGTGTCCATGGCCGTGAAGAGAAAGGACAGGTCTGCCGTGCGCCTGTATTCATCAAGCCTTGATGCCATTGCAACGCCCACGGGGTGTCTGGAGAGATAATCAATGGAAGACTCGAGGCTGGGCAGCCCAAGCAGAACCCTGAATTCCTCTGGTGAAATGTTCCCGGCGAAGACCCCCATTGGTATACCCCGGGAGTTGACTATGAAGGTGTCATCCAGGGATATCTTGTGACCGAGTTCCTTGGAAGCCAGAAGTATCTTGATGTTATCTATATCCCACTTTGAAACGTAGAGCTTGAGGAAGTCCTTGACTCCGGGTGGAGGAGATGATATCGCCAGCTTATTTTTTTTTACGAAATGGCGGTTGATGGCATTTTCCAGGTGTGCCCTTCCGCTGTAGGTTGATGAGAGAGCCTCCAGATCTTCCCTGTAGTTTGTCTTGAGCAGCATCTGTCCTATCTCGTCATTCTTGCGTCCAACGAGAGAGGCCATGAAAGCATCGTCCAGGAAATCAGTATAATAGGAACGGATCCTGCCATAGCTCCCAGCATAGGTTCCGTCCATTGCTCACTCACCTATGCCTGCTTCCAGTGCCAGTGCTATGTTGTCCCTGGCTGCCTTCCATATCTGGGTGAAGGTGAGGTCAAGCTCCCTCTTTCCGTCACTGGATGCCGCCAGGATGCCGTATGGCATGTCGCCCTTCTCAAACTTGATCCTGGTGTCGGCCGTGAACTTTTTCAGGGCTTCGATGTCCTGTTCAGGAGCGAAAACTGTGGCACCTTCCGGGAACTGAAACTCCACCAGCCTGATGGACATCTCCAGTATCTTCCTGTGCACGGACCTTTTTCTCAGGTTCGAAAGATATTCCGATACCAGAGACGTCGCATCATCGATGAGTTTGCTCCTTGCATCTGTGAGAATTCTCGCAGCCTCCAGGACTGCCAGATCCCTCCTGCTCCTCTCGACGGAGTTCGCGTATGCAACTTTCCTGGAACTGAACGCCTCTGCAAGAGAGTCCGTTTCCTTTTTCAACTGCTGGGAACGCGACTCGACAAGTTCATCAATCTCCTTCTGGATCGAGTTGATCTGGGCCTTCTTCTTCTCGTCTATCTCGGAGATTATGCTTTCCAGGGACATTTTAACCTAGAGGATATTCAGCAACAGGATTAATCCCAATACCAGACCTATGATCCACAGCGTCTCCGGAATAACGAAGAACACCAGAACCTGTCCAAATTTCTCGGGCTTTTCTGCGATAATACCCATACCGGCTGCTCCGATTCCCTGCTGGGCCATGCCTGTACCTATGAGACCTCCTGCAATAGCAATCGCAGCTGCCAGCGCTAATTGTGGATCTGCCAATGAAAGTTCACCGAAGGCTAATTAACCTTGTTTATTTAAAAGTGATTGCCTTACTCTAACCCAGTTCAGGTAACGTTTACCCACACGCCTTAATATGGGAAATTCCCCCATCGGGTTTTATTTTGCGGCTATTCTTGAAATCGTTGCCGCGGTTTCTTCAGGGTTTTCAAGCATCATAACATGACCCGCTCTCCTGATGAACTCCACCTCGATCCCATACTTCTTGAATATGGGCGAATAGACGTCGAAGTCCCTGTAGTTCTTCTGGCCTATGAGGTAGTGGCTGCTGATTCCCCTGAGGAGCTCCAGTTTATCCGGAAGGTTCCTCTTGCCGTATTCACAAAGCGAGACGGCGGATCGCCATATCGCATAGTAAGGGCTCTTCCTGGCGCTATCGACCAGTATTTTGATGGTATCTCTTATCTCCCTGGGGTTGGTGGATGCAAGAGCCTGGGTATAGAACTGGTCTGCGGAAGCCAGCATATCATCCCATATTTCCTTGTATTCGTTTTCCCTGCTTGCCGCAATCTGTGCACTCCACTGTGTGTCCTGGTATACCAGTTGTGATTCAAGCCCTACATAGTTGCTCAGCATGGAAGGTTTCAGTTCACACATTATGAGGCCAATGACTCCCGCCATGGAGTGAAAGACTCCCGTGAAACTCACTATTCCCAGGTGTTTCAGGGCTTCCAGAACCGCCCTGGCCTGGCTTTCCATGGAGAAGGAGTAGTCTGGGGTAAATTTGCTTTCCCCCTGCCCGGGAAGATCCACTGCGATGAGGTTATACTGCCTGAGAGAGGACTGATCGAAGAGACGATCCCAGTAGTGGCGATCTCCACTGAGTCCTGAAAGAAAGACTATGTTCTTTCTGCTGGCCGGATTGGTGAGCTGCCTCAGCGCGATGTCGCCCTCAAAGGTCTCTATTTTGATGATCTGATCTTCCAATGGGGATTTGATTGCTATGTTTGTGAAATAACTATCGATGTATGGAGTTCAGTGGGTGATTGAATTTTGTGACGGGCTGCTGCATTCCATTGCTGGGCCAATTACATGATCCCCTTATCATACGAGGCTTTTCCCGTCAAGGTTATTATTCCCATTACCTATTTACCGGCATGAGGTTTGAGTTTGAGTTATTCGCCAGTGTGGAGGATCTTCTGGCGGTTGCTGCCAGCAGCTTTTCCCTTGGAATGAGGCAGATAAGCACCCTGACGCAGTACGGGGACTATGTGTTGTTCTACAGCCCGACGCTCTCAGGAGAGAAGGGTGAATCCATATGGCTTATAACACTTGCCAAGGGCACATTGCCCGTTGGACTCATTGAGTTCGACTATGAGACCAAGAAGATAGAGAAAACGAACAGGCCCGTAAACCCTGAAAAGAGCCATTTTCTCGTTGTGAAACCGCAGAAGTCCACGATCCTTGATCTTGCTCTTGAGGAATTCAGAAAACTCTAGGTAAAATCCTGGCTTATTTTGCCTGCTGGAATTCCACGATGCAGGTTAGACGGCGGACCTGCAGGGTCCTTACCTGTATGTTTCCACAGTCCATGTTCCTGTTCAGGGAGGGGTTTTCTAAAGATGCCTGACTGCGAGGGTTCACAGTCTGTAATGAAAATACCCGGCTTGCTGCCTGCCAGATAAGAAGCCTGAAGAGGGTAAGACCAGATGGAGTACCGCACTCCGCAATTTCGGTGTTCAACGCTGGCAGAGAACCCAATGAGATACAGTTGAGTTGAAGGCCCCTAATGCTAGAATATCGCGAGCGTTGCAGCACTGAGTTCTAAGTCACTTCGATGTACGGTTTATTTCATTCCTCTTTTCCTGATGCTGAGCAGGACAAGGAGCGCAATGAGTGATGATGCCGCGGCAGCTGTTGCCGTGCCGTAGAAAATGAAGTTGTTGGGCTGTAAGTTATTCAACGACGCACTCAACACGTACAGACTGCCCCCCGATAGGACCATAATTTTTGAGCCGCTGAGGCCTGAAAATCCATCGGGGGAAGAGGGTATCCGTATGGTTCCGGCAAACTGACCGTTCAGGACATTGTAAGCATTGATAGAGCCGCGTTGGGAATAGAATGACAGGTAGAGAATATGCGTAGAATTACAACAGTATGCGCTGCTCACTCCACAGGGTATCTGGATCGTGAGAGCAGGTGATTTTGGACGTGACGTGTTGAAAACGTACAGTTCCTTGTCTGTACCCAGAATTAGTTTTCCGTCATTCTTGAGATTCCCAAAGTAAAAGTTGGAAGAATCCTGTATGCCCGTGCTGTAAACCTGTATCTGAGATAGGTTTGCATTATTGGTAATGTTCGCTTCCCACATTGTGCCACTTATCTCAGATAACAGGAACATTGTGCTGCCGGTCGGATTCAGAGTGATCAAGCAGCGCGTATCCAACGTACCGTATCTTGCAACCAGTTTCGTTCCATTGATCTCAAATATGCTGCTGGCACTCACAAACAGTGTTCCACTTCGCGGGTTGACAACCATACTGTTTACTGAGGCAAGCTGACCCATAGGAATCTGGGCTACAAGGGAATTATTGCTGCTTTCTATTGCATCTACGGATGAGACTAAAGAACCTGACATGTATTGCTCGCTGGAAAAATAGACATATCGATTCACCGGGTCATAGACTACGTTTGCCGGTGCGATACCGCCAGGAATGGTGTCCACAATCGATCCGGCACGAGGATTGACAACGAATATATGATTTGCATAATAGGAGGATACGTATGCAAAGCCATTGCTTGGATCATAGGCAATGGAAGATGGTGTGCCTGGTATCTCCATGGAGGACACAATCTCGTCATACTTCAGGGTGAGATCATAGGCAGCAACTGTAGAGATTAGTGAGGCAGATATCACCACAAGAAAGATTGCCCAGGCCACTGCTTTTTTTCTATCACTGTCTTTCAACGGTTTTATCCCGACCTCTTGTCATGAATTAAATCAATCTCAGAAAATAAGGTTTTCCTGAGCAGTGAGCAAGTTAAGCGAAGCCTTCTGGCCAAGTGTCATGTAAAGAGCTGAAATTTCAATAACCGTGTTTGATCTGTATCCTATGATCAAACTCTGCCTCGTCGTTAGATTGCCAAACGTGTAGGAGTCGTTGACATAATACCATATGATTCTGTTGCCAACCTCGGGATGATGAAATGGTGGGCCTATCCACCCCGCGTTCATGGTATGGTTGAAAAAATCAAGGGCACACGAAGAATTACTGAAATTAAAGGCAGCGATGGAGATTATATTTGAACTTGAATTTAAGGAACCAAGTGCCTCAACGGAGCGGATTTGAAGGCCGGGCGGTAAATTCCCCTCTGTTGTGCCCGCAGATCCGTTTTGATCAGCTGCTTGCATACCGGTTGAATGAGACTCTGATTGGTTATTTCCGCAAAGGTATGTCCATTTATGCCCTGTAAGGGAGTCGACGTTCGCAACGGTGAGAAGTGGGATCGCATCATGATGGTAGGAGTTACCGGTTAATATGGTACCTCCTACAACAGATGACATGGCTACCACAAGCAACACGAAGACTGCCTTTCCTTTGCCTTCAATTCCAATGTTCATGCTTCATACCTGTTATGGATTTAGAACCTGCACGCCCACTGTGAGTGACGATGCTGCCCCGTAGGTCACCAGGCTGCCACAGTCATTGCTCTCCACAAGATTCACGTTCACATGGTATACGACAAAGCCAAAGTAGTTAGGTATGTTTCCCGACACGAACCAGTCAGTTATGGTCTTTATCCCCCATATTTTGGAGTCCTGCGGATTCCAGCACGAGCCATATGTTAGGGGATAGTAATACCACTGCCCGTAGCCACATCCATAATAGATAAAAGTTGGGCTTGAAGAGTCGTTGTGCCAGTAAGCGGACTGATCAAATGGCGAATTACCATTATTATTTGGCTGATAAAACCACGACGGGTTCGGAATTAACCCGAATGCAAAGCTGTTGGCTATACCCACCAGGTATTCCGATAGGTGAATGAGGAACGTATTGCTGGAACTCGACTGATAGCCATATTGCCCATACCCAATCATGAACGGGGACTGGCTTGACGTGTAGCTGGGGCTGGCCCCACCAGTGATGCCCTGGTCAATGCTCCATACTCCTCCTATGCTGTTGGTGTTCCACTCAACCCCTGTCCCGAAGTTCATGTTAAAGTAGTGCGGAGTTCCGCAGGACCCTGGGCCTATGCTTGTAAACTGTCCGGCCCATCCCGGTACAGTCACCGCCATTGTGTATGAGCCGACCCTGCATCCATTGGAGTTGTAAATGGAGACATTTTTAGTGGTCGGCGCATAAACTGACACGTAGATATTAGGGCTAGATTCTGCAACACTTCCATACCCGTTGCTGGCCAATATCCTCACCTGGGAAGCGCTGTATTCGCTGAGGGTGTTATATGAAAAACTATATGAATAGCGATTAGTAGAAGTTTCATACTCGCTGTAGACTGTGGACCAGGAGCCGTAATCCTTCACCTGAAATTGGATATTCGCTCCCCCTCCCGGGTTCACATATCCGCAAAACCAATAAGATTCGCCTGGACCTACATACGGATTTGATGTATAACCCCACTGGCTAATCGTGGGTGCCTGGTAGCAGCAGCCTCCTCCGCCGCCTGGTGGAGGAGCTATTACCATAGGGCTTACGGTTGGATCAACGGTATAGGTCTCATTCGGGGAAAGGAGGAAAGGGCCAAAATCAAGTGCTACGGAATTACCGACCGAGGAGACCGAAGCGACGCCTCCCGCAAAAATTGACATTTCGCTCCTCCAGGACAGGTATACGCCGCCGAAGCTAGCGCCAAAATCAGAATAAGGGACATAGCTTGACTCAGCGATACTGGAACCAAACTGCGCATTGCCGTTTCCAACCTGTTCCGGTGCATAACCAATGAGACCTATGCGTTTGGAATGAGCTGCGGTTATTCCGAAGACCGTAGAAAAACTGGTTGAGTGTTCATTCAGGTTCTGTATCGCTATGCTGGCGCTAATTTTATTCCCAGAGAACGAATATATTTCTGCAGCCCTTAGGTTGCCGTTACTTCCCTTCACAACCACGGAGTTCTGGTAGTTATTAATTATTCTGGAAACGCTTAAATTACCAAGCGTCAGCAGTTGCGTAGTATTCCCGCTTGACATTAACAGTAACCAGTGTGGTGTAATTGCTTCATTGCCAATCCTGAGTTCTATACCATTTGGATTAACTATTACTGCGTTCGCGTTGTACGAAATCGTGTATGTACCGACTGATTGTGACTGGAAGAGTATGAAGGCTATAGGAACAATCATTAAAAGTGACATCCCTAGGGCCAACATTACCCGACGTCTCTTATTGTTGCCACCATTAAATGATAACATTAGCACTAATAATTAGTCCGACTATTTAACCTTTATTATTTATATCGTATGGGTTCCCGCTAAGGGTTGCGAGTGTTACCGATGGAATTTCCAATAGAACGCACCAGTCTCTATTCATAGGTCCTTACCTCCAAAACAATTGTGGGTAGTGTCCTACGTTACATGCGTTAATACACTTCCCCCGCATCAGTACTCATGGCAAGGCCAAGAGGCGAGAATACGGTTACATGCCAGAATCACAGCTGCAGGTATTTCGGCAGGGAGAGAGGCAAGGACATAATAAAGAGAGGAAGGAATCGTGCAGGCCATCAGTTGTACAAGTGCCTTCACTGCAATCACACATACTCTGAGACCCTGTTGACGCCGCTGTATCACAAGCACATGTCTGAGAATGAGATCATCAGGATCTGCAAACTCCTGGTGGAGAAGAATGGAATCCGATCCATTGAGAGGATAACGGGACATCACAGGGACACTATAGGCAGGTTGCTGGAGGATCTGGCGGAAAATGCAGAATATGTGAATGAAACACTCCTGAGATCAATCCCTCTTGAACAGTACGAGATGGATGAGATCTGGACCATGATCAAAAAAACATAAAACACTTGTCCGTACTGGCGGAGATGAATCTGAGGAGGGCGATGCATGGATCTACACAGCAGTAAAGCGTGATTCGTATCTATTTCCCACATTCAGCATCGGGAAATGGACCCAGAACACATGCCGTCTCATGATCTACGA
>JAKAAY010000005.1:15418-78862 GCA_021802055.1 Thermoplasmata archaeon | reverse complement strand
GCTCTACGATACGACGTTCGTTCCCGCTGCAGAAGCCGATGAATACGTCTCCATAATGATGAACTCCCTGATGGTTGATCATGACACACATCCGCTGCTGGAATACTATTCGGAACTGGGCGAGGAGGTTTGGGGATGGATATGATGGAGACCTTAAAGGGGCGACAAAATTGAAACCCTCACAAAGTGTAAAAATAGACAAAAGAGATCTTGAGGTTGCAGCATCTGCTGTTATTGGTACTGCGGCATATGTGCATTACCTCCAGCTCTTCATCCTTAAGGTTACGCTGCCGACGCTCATCGCCGGCGTTGTGTTTGGAACCATCTATCTTGTCATTTCCATCGGGCTCTTTAAATCCGTGAAAATCTTCTATCTCCTCGGGATAATCCTGCCGTTTCTCGGCGCTTCCCTTGCCGTTGTCAGACTTCACATCTATGGGTTTGAGGTATTTTCTATAATAAACATAGGCCTTGACGTCTTCGTGGTGCCGGCGTGTGCGTATTTATTTGCGGTTGAGAGGAGGGGACGCAGAAATGATTCGTAAAAGGGGAGTGATTTACTGCGCCGTTATAGCTGCCGTTGCGTTTGCTCTGTTCGTTCCGGTCATTTACCAGGGAACTGCGGTCTATCCGCCCATTCCTCCCGGTGGCCCGTATTCCGGGAGCGCGGAGTTCAGTGCGAGCCAGTACGTTTCTACAAGCTCCCTTTTCACCGGTTCTGGTGGAAAGCTCACCGTCTCCTCCCACGGTAATGCTTATCAAATGGTTTTCGGAAACTGGGTATTTCCACAGGTTATTCTGAATTCCGGGCTGATTCCATGATCGATTCTAGGCCAACAATAAGCCAGGTCGTTACGGTGGAGTGGGAATGAAGTCGAATCTGATCATGCGTAGTATGAATATTATTGATATTTGGAGGAGAACTTAATTTAGGTTGCGGATAAAGGCAGGAAAGCTTTGGTGTGAGCCGGATGAGCCATTCGAATGCTACCACATAGGGTATGGTACTAAATCTGCTGTAAAATTGAAAATATCCTGCGCAATTCAGATTTGAGCGGGCAAAAATGAGTTGGAATAATTAGAAGTAATAAACGAGAGGCTCTCTTCAAAATTGGGTGGAAATATAAACAATCTATCACCTCTATCCCTGTAGAGTGTTCCTTGTCTATATACTCATTAGATGACGAGGAGGCCCTGAAGGGGTACTTCAGCGCACTTTTCTCGATTTGGTGAAATGCCTGTACTCCATGTAGACATCCAGGAGTATAATCAGGAGGATGATGATCTCAAAGAAGTCGAGAGGGCCGATGTGGAAGCTTGCCCCTGACCAGTGTATGAACTCGAGGGGGGTTATCATGGCTGTGGTGGATGCATAGGCCACGGAAGGCAGACTCGGGATGAGTGTGTAAGAGGTGTAAGAAGGGGAATAATGGTTACCAGCATAGGCATAACTAACCACCAGCGGTGGCAGATAGTATTCGCCAGATCCATAGAGTTGCAACCTGTACGTCAATATCTTGGACTGCCCCGGTTGAATAGATCCCATACTGGCACTTCCCGTGCTGCTGATTATCTTCATTGAGGAGTTATATGAATCAAAGAAAGCAGTCAGTTGGGGGGTTACATTCTCCATGGGGAGATTGTCATTGTCCGTCACCTCTATGTTTAGCGTGGCAAGATTTGATCCGGAAACGCTCCCGGTCACAGAGACATTTACGTTGGGAGTATACGTTCCTGAAAATGAGGAATAGGCAGTATCTGTGGACAATGACTGGCCGGATGGGTATTCCTGCATACTGCCGTTCGCAAACTGCCCCGATACGAGTCCCGCCCTGGATAGGTTGCTGACAAACAATGAAGCGTTGTATGAACGGATGGAGAATGGAGACGCTCCGAACGGCTCATGCCCTATGGCCAGCAGGGTCAGGTTTGCTCCGGTGTTCAGGTTGAGAGATCCGCTGTATCCAAAGAGGTCGGAGAGGGTCATGTTATAACTGCTGGTGGAGTAATGGACACGGTTTTGCCACATAGAAATCCCAATTGCGAATGATGCAATACCAGAGGGCGCCACAGAGATGTTGGAGCCAAACATGCTGTGTCCCAGAGAACCCAGATCCTTTCCATTAATTTGTCCCATTGCCAGCATTGACCCTGTTGCACTCTGTGGGCCTGATCCAGGTACAGTATATCCCGTGGAATACGAGTTCTTCATCAATAGGTTCACGGCTCCATTCCCTATTGATGGAATAATGCCGGTGGATGCCTTTACCGCAGAGACGCCGAAATCAGCCTCTCCTATGAACACATAAAATGACAGAGAGAATCCAGAGGAACCTAAGCTTCCAAGCAGGGAGGAAGTGCTTAAGGCTATCAACTTCACAAACCCGCCGATTCCCAACTGCGACGCAACCTCAGCTGCGGCACCTGACGCAAGGCTGGATGTGGTATTCAGACTTCCGTTGTACCCCACTATGAAGACGTAAGACGGGATCAGGGATGTGAAGGAACTGGAAGATATTCCTGTGATATTACTCCCGGTGGAGTTCAAATTCAGCAGAGAAAGCGCTTCCCCAATATTGTTCTGGAGCAGAACAATGCTAAAAGCGCTACCGGAGAAGTCGGGGCCATTAAAGAAAGAGCCATGTGAACCCGACGAATTGTACAGCCCGCATATGTTATAGACGCTTCCAGTGCCGGTTACAAGTGAAACACCCCCTTCTACGGTGGTAAGGTTGAGATAACTGGCGGCGGGTGCAGCCTGCTGGTTTGCAAGCTCTGACTCCGCAGGTGAATTTTTTCCTCCAACGTGGTTCCCCAGAGCACTGAATAATGCCGGGAGATCGTACGGCATCCATGCATCATGCGCACCGTCGGTCAAGGGGTATTGCGTCAGCATAGCACCCATTCCAGACATCTCAGCCGCAACTGCATCCTGGGAATACCCAGGACTGGCAACTCCAGTGGACCCTGCGCTGCCCAGAACGACAAAGGCAGATCCCAGGACGATGGCAATAAGCAATACTGCAGCAATCCTGCTCATGGTGCGCTGGCCCTCGGGTTCCTGCTGCTGAACCAGTGGCCTGGGAGGCTCAACAGGTGTTATCACTCCCTTCTTACCACCGCCGAGAAGATACTTCCGGACAAGGTATGCCGTCACACCGCTGACTCCATACAGGATCACGAGATGCTCTATAAATATCTCAAGCAACAGCCCTAGCCCTCCTGTCAGCAACGGTCCTATAAACCCTGATGGGGAAGGACCTCCGGCACCTGTCGTGGAACTGGCAATTGCACTGCTGGCAAATCCGGACAGGAATGAAAATATCCTAAATATCACAGGCTCGGTGATAATGCTGTACAGATCAGACCCAGGCGGTGGGCTGGGGAAAGCAGCGGAAGAAGACGTCTGGGCAGAGGCGAAGATACCGCTGATACCAGCTCCATGACTGAACGAAAGGAACATGGCAAAAGCGGTGAGCCCCATTATAACCCAGGAAAGGAAAATAACCAGAGTGACGACCCCAAGGGCGCGGCCCACCTTCGCTGACGTAATGCCGATTAAGGCTGCAATCAGGACCAGGGAGCCAAGAAGAACCAGATGATCTGTTGGGATACCCAATAGGAGGTAGAAGAGCCCCATAAGAAGGTTCAGGTGATAACCCAATAGCGGTCCAAGCCAGTTGAGGATCGGAGCATATGCTGTGCTGAGGACGTAATATGATAATATCAAAGCAGAAGCCATTCCCACGAGAAGCGAGGTTAACTTTCCCATAGAAGTCTTGAAATACTAAGCAGGGGCGCAGTAATAAATATTTCGTACTCTCCAATAATAGTGGCAGGACGCCAGAATTTTGAAAGTGTACGCTGACCATACAATAGAATATATAAATAAGCTAGCGCTTTAGCTACAATGGCCCTAAATCTTGAGAGGCTGAAAAGAATCCCTCCTTCAGTCATAATACTCATTCTCATTGGTATAGTTGTGGTCGCAGCAGTGCTTGATGCCATCATAGTGACCATAATCACCGTCATCAACGAGGCAGGGTCGACCTTCAGTTCATCCCTTGCGTATAACTTTGGAATTCATAGCCCGTTCTTCTGGACGATTATAATCCTCATAGTCATTCTTGCAATCATGTTTTACCTCAAGGTCAGGAGAAAACCGGAAAACTCGGATTCCCAAAAACCGCCAACTACATAACCTGGATGCAAATTTAGCAGAATGCACGAAAAGATAGTTAAGATGGTGGCCTTTGGCGGCAGTCTCCGCCAGGGTTCATACAACAGAATGCTCATGGAAGAGTTTGCCTCCATGTCTCCACCTGGCTCAACTTTCCGCATTGCAGAAATTTCTGACCTTCCCCTCTATAACCAGGACCTGGATGGAGATCCCGGCGAAGCTGTATCACGTTTTAGGGCTGCACTTTCAGAGGCAGATGCCATCCTCATTGTCAGTCCGGAATATAACTACTCGATTCCTGGATATCTGAAAAACGCCATTGACTGTGTTTCACGCCCTGCCGATTCCAACCCGTTCAGGGACAAACCGGTGGCCATCGCCAGTTGCTCCACAGGCATGATGGGCGGTTCAAGGGCTCAATACCACCTGAGGCAGGTGCTGCAATATCTTGAGGCGAGAACCATCCCGAAACCGGAGGTCTTTGTGACATACGCCTCCGAAAAATTTGGGGTGGACGGAAAGCTGAAGGACGATAGAACAAAGGGTAACATGAAGGCCATGCTGGACCGTCTGGTTGCCTCTGCCAGAGATAAGGCGTGAGATCACCGATCCGTTAATTGCAGGGTAAACACAGAGGCGGCATTGAGCTGTCAGTTATGGATTAAACCTGTGTGAGAGCGGGCGTCGCCGAGATGAAGCTGTAAAGGAACAGAATGCCAAAAAATGTCAGGGTGGCAACGCTGAAAATCTTCATCGCCTCCTGTATCCTTGGGCCGTATTTCATGGCGCCGAGATATACAAGTTCTGAAAGAAGCGTGATCCATACCACAATGCCCGCGAAAAGGAAGAAGAATGGGGAGATGCCAAAGACGTAGTAAACACTGAGTCCTGCAGTAAGCCACCACCCTATCTGGAACGGGTTGACAACTCCAAGCGTCAGTCCTGTCAGGTATCCTCTGGCGCTTCCCGCATATTCCACCTCTGATGACCTGATTGTCCTGTATGCCAGATAGAAGAAGAAAAATGATCCCATGATGAATATGTAATTGCGGTAGGCCGATATCCCGGAGGAAATTCCAACGACGAAGACCACAACCATCAGGATGAAATCTGCAGTCATGGCACCTAGGCCCACCACAATACCCGAAAATGGCCTGAAGGATGCCTGTCTCACCATGATTGCCGTAATTGGCCCAGGCGGTCCGGCAAGCGAAAGGCCAAGTGCTATCCCGAGCAGAGCTGGGAGGGCTGCATTCACGGCACCCCCATGGCAGGAAAATTTAAAGACATGCCATAGACTCAGAGTTTCCAATGGAGGATGTCTACATAGTGGAGGCCCTTAGAACTCCCATAGGAAGAAGAAACGGTTCCCTCAGCAAGATCCATCCAGTGGATCTGTTCTCAAAAGTGGTGTCAGCTGCGGTGGTAAAGTCCGGGCTGGAACCTGGTCTGGTGGACCATTTCATAGGCGGATGCGTAGGGCAGTTTGGAGAACAGGCGGTGAACATATCCAGGAATGCATGGCTCTCCGCAGGATTCCCGGAGGAGGTGGTTGCTACCACGGTTGACCGGCAGTGCGGGTCCAGCCTCCAGGCATTGCAGTTTGGATTTGCGGAGATCGCATCCGGGGTGAGCGATATTGTGGTGGCGGGGGGCATCGAGTCCATGTCACGCATACCCATGATGAGCAACATAACTCCACAGTCGATGCCGGTTACTGAGTCCCTGAAGAGGCGGTATGCCCTGGAGGATGGGTGGTTCAGCCAGGCCAGGGGGGCGCAGATGATTGCTGACAAGTACAACATTTCAAGGGAAAGAATGGATGAGATGAGTTTCCTCAGTCATGTGAAAGCTCACAAGAACTCGTCACATAGCATGAATGAGAAGATCCCCATACTTCTTGACAGTGAGGAAAGGAGGGTCACTGAGGACGAGGGCATCAGGGCCAATGCATCCCTTGAGAAAATGAGTGCCCTGCCTCCTGCATTCAGGGGACTCGACAAGATCACGGCTGGGAACTCCAGCCAGATTTCGGACGGAGCAAGTGCATGCATCATTGCCTCGGAGTCTGCGGTAAAGACACACTCTCTAAGGAAGCGGGCAAGACTCATTGCCTTCTCATATGCCGGGGTCAACCCCGAGATCATGCTCACAGGCGTGATTCCGGCCACATCCAGGGTACTGAGGAAGGCAGGCATGAAATCTGATGATGTGGACATTTTCGAGGTGAACGAAGCATTCGCCTCCGTTCCACTGGCGTGGATGCAGGAGACCGGGGTCGACGAGGATCGCCTCAATCCCTTTGGGGGAGCCATAGCACTGGGTCATCCGCTTGGTGCAACAGGAACCAGAATCGTGTCCACCATGGTTAATGAGTTGGAAGTGACCGGCAAAAAGAGAGGCCTCATCGCCATTTGTGAGGGTGGGGGCATGGCAAATTCCTGCATCCTGGAGAAAACCTGACCATAGGTGAAAAAAAGCAGCGCCAGGTGACGTTTACGGCAATACTGGCAAAGGCATGAAGAGACACGGACATTCTATGCTGGAAAGCCGGTGGCTGAAAAACCGTAGAAAAGTTTTTTTCCGTAGTTCAGCTACATTGACGGCGCATTACAGTGGTCATTGCATTTATTCTGGTAAACACAGTCCCTGGTAAGGAAACCGAGGTCTACAAGAAGCTCTCCGGAATGGAAAATGTGAGCGAGATATACACGCTATTCGGGGAGTATGATCTCATAGTTAAGGTCGAAACCAAGGATTTCTCACAGCTGGAGAGGATAGTTATCGACCACATACGATCAATCCCAGGCATCGTGGACACCAAGACACTGACAGGAATAAAATTCTGAGCAGCCACGGTGCAGGATATCATTGATGGCGGCAGCGCCCTGAATGACCTCACCTGCTGGCGGTTCCTGGAGGCAGGTTTCCCTGGAAATCCCCGGCGCGAAATATCTATTAGGGAACTTGGCTTTTAGCACTCCTCAAGAATGGCCCCGGGTTCAAACAGGAACCAGGGCTTTCAGGCGGGCAGTCTGGAATGTCAGTTTACGCAGTAACAGGAGGAGAGGGTTTCATTGGTCGTAACCTGGTCAGCAGGATCAGGAAATCCGGAGACACCGCGATCAGCGTGGATATCACGGGAAATCCAGACATAAAGGTTTCCGTAGCAGATTTTGATGGAATCATATCCGCGTTCAAGGGATGCGACGGGGTCTTTCACCTTGCAGCAATCACCTCACCGCCTCAGTTTGAGGAGGATCTTATGGGCGGATTTTCAAGCAACGTCAATGGCACGCTTAACGTTCTCAGGGCGGCCCATGAGAACGGCGCATCCCGGGTGGTCTTTGCCTCTTCATCGGCCACTTATGGGAGTCTGCCGCATATTGCTGACGAGTCCATGCTCTCTTACGAGCACGAAAATATGTATCCGCTAACCAAGGCAATCGGCGAGCTGCTGGGGACGTTTTTCAACAGGCGCAGTGAAATCGAGTTTGTGGCCATGCGGTACTTCAACACCTATGGGTTCGGCGAGAACACAAAGAGCCTGTATTCCAGCGTGATATGGAAGTTCGTTGAGGCAGCTTCAAGGGCCGAGGACATTGTGGTATTTGGGGACGGAAGCCAGTCAAGGGATTTTGTCTATGTTGAAGACGTGGCTGAAGCCACTTATCAGGCAATGATCAGGGGAAAACCCGGCGAGAGCTATAACGTTGGCACAGGCGTTTCCACGGACTTCAACAGCATTGCGAAGCAGGTGATGGAGATCTCAGGGGCCCATTCCAGGATTGTGCATGTGCAAAACCCGTTCCGGAATTACCAGATGTTTACGCAGGCTGACATTTCAAAGATATCAACGCAGATTGGCTGGAAACCAAGGATCAGTCTCAGGGATGGCATCTCACTGCTGCTGGACCGGGCAGCTGAAAGCAGAAAGGGATAGGCCGTTCCGGAGACCTGAAATTAACTTAATCAGGTTTCCATACCCTGCTGCACTGGCCAAAGTTTAGAATGGGTGTGTCCTGAATGAAAGCGGTGGGAAACAGAAATTACGGTGAACACCTGACTCCTGGCCGTATCGTTAGGGAATACATAGTACCCTGGGCATTGCCGGAATTATTCAGCTATGCCATTGTGGACATGTTCTGCGGAGAGGGGGACATGATTATCCCCCTGCTTGAGCAGGTACCCGCTGAAAAGCGTGCAGCATTTGTTTCGGAGAGGGTATGGCTGTACGACATACAGGAAAGAATGGTGTCCAGAACGGTGGATAGACTGGTGAGCATTGGGATACCCGGACGCATTGCAGAGTCAAAGGTCACGGTGAGGGACACCCTTGAACACTATCCTGCTGAACCGAGGAGGTCGGGGTTCCCGGTTTTCCATATAACCAACCCTCCTTACATGTATCTGGGGTACATCAGGAAGAACTCGTCAAGCAGGGCACTCTACAGATACTTCAGCGGCGGAAACAGAGGCCTGCAGGACCTCTACCAGGTGTCCATGAACAATGACTCATCCAACGGAGTGGAGAGAATGATATACATCATTCCGTCTAATTTCCTCTACGCGTCTTCGGGCTCAAACCTCATACGGGAAACAATCCTGAAAAACTACCAGGTGAGAGATGCGGTCGTGCTGGAGAGACAGGTCTTCAAGAATACCGGTTTCAACGTTTCAATACTGCAATTGCAGCGAAAGAAGCACCCGGTCGACGAAACCCAGACATTTATGGCCAGGAAGATAGGAAACGCGGACTCCTCGAGAGAAATGGTTCTCACCCCATCAAACGGCTACAGGGCCGGCGGCTATTTTGACATATTCATAAACGCGCATGAGGGTGCCAATAGCCTTAACGTGAAATACTATCTTCGCAGTACTGAAGTCAGGAACAGCCCAGGAAATCATCTGTTAAAGGTAATGGATGCCAACAGATTTGAGGCCGGCCGGTACATGGTGCAGGAAATCCAGGTGAATGATTCCCTTTTACACCGGATAATGGCGAATCCAATCTATGTAAGAACACTTGACTCTGGGTCTCAGGCGGGAAGGGCAGGGCTTGCAATCATCAAGGATGATTTCGGTGTCGACGGAATAATGGCGGAAAAAACATACAGGACCCACCCCATCCAGCTGTTCATAGATCCCCTGCTCACCCATGAGGATTCCATATTTTTGGCAAGGGCATTCAATCTCTACCTTGAACACTTGAGACAGATCACGGACAGCGAATTCATGACCACCTACAAATATTCAGGAGCTCCATATACCAGGAAATATCTTGGGCTCATCCAGGCCAAAAAACTGATCTCCACAATCCCCATGGATTCTATTCCAGAGAGCAGGAAGGCCGAAATTCTGGGTCTCATAGAAAGCGAAAACCACGAGGAAGCCTTCTCGGCTCTTTCGGAAAATTAAGCGTGTTACCTGATATCCATGGCAGTATGGAGTTACCCTCCGTTATGAAGTGCAGCAGAACCCTCATCACACATCACATAATGGAAATGCAGAATGGAACAGTGGTCCAATGCCTTATGACGTATGAGAAAGGAGACGCGCACGTGGGAACATTGAATCCTCTCTCAGGTTGGGTCTTTGCAAGGGTTGCACACGAAGAGGGAACTTTCGTACAGCGAGGGCAAGTCAGCCCGGCAAATGTATGAAGTGCGAGGGATGGGATTTGAACCCACGAACCCCTACGGGACAGAATCTTAAGTCCTGCACAGTTGGCCAGGCTTTGTTACCCTCGCAGCTAAACGGTCAATACTCCGGAAATATAATAAAAGTGCTTAAATGCCAATGAGAAGTGGAACTCCCCTCCTGGAGCCGGGAGAATATCGGATGAACTGCTTGCATGGCTTTTGATCATGGTTCCCGGGCATTCCTTCCTTTCAATGATCTGAGCCAGGAAAACCACGATCTTAAGGGAGGGGGATGTAAGCAGATCCATTATAGCCAGTTTATTCCGGCTTCAGTGCCCGGGCCTTGCCGTGGAGACGGGGATCTGCATTGAACTGGGCAGATTCCGTGGAGCCATCCATGGCCGTGGTTGAAGACTGATTTCCACTGACTATTCTCGATATCTCGTCGAAATATCCGGTGCCCACAAAGGTCTGGTGCTTCACGGCTTCATAACCATCTTTTTCGGCCTCGAACTCCCCGGCCTGAAGTTTTGAATACGCAGACATTCCCGAAATGGCATAATCTCTTGCGAGGCTGAAAATGGAATAGTTCATGGCATGGAAACCAGCCAGCGTGATAAACTGGAATTTATAACCCAGCCTGCCCAATTCCGACTGGAAGCCTTCTATCTCATCCTGTGTGAGGTTTCGTCTCCAGTTGAAAGACGGAGAACAGTTGTAGGCCAGCATCTTTCCAGGGAACCTTGCGTGCACGGTGTTTGCAAATTTTCTCGCCTCCTCGATGTTGGGTGATGGGGTCTCAAACCACAGCAGATCCGCATAGGGCGCGTAAGAGATCCCCCTGCTTATTGCCGCATCCAGGCAGCCATCATAGCCATAAAACCCCTCACTGGTTCTCTGTGTGCCGGTAAATTCCATGTCCGCATCATCAACATCGCTGGTGATGAGCCTGGCGGTCATTGAGTCCGTCCTTGCTATGAGTACGGTGGGCACTCCCATGGTATCTGCAGCAAACCTTGCAGCGACAAGGCTCCGCAGGAACGTAGACGTCGGAACAAGAACCTTTCCACCCAGATGGCCGCACTTCTTCTCCGAGGAGAGCTGATCCTCATAATGGATGCCTGCGGCACCCGCCTCAATCATAGACCTGGTGAGTTCGAAGACGTTAAGTGGTCCGCCGAAGCCAGCTTCGCCATCGGCAACGATGGGGATGTAGGAATCCTGGCGTATGCCGTCCATTGTGGCCTTCTGGTCTTCCCGCATGAAGCTGTAGTTTATCCTTCTCACGAGAGCAGGAACGCTGTTGCTGGGATACAGGCTCTGGTCAGGGTATGTATGCCCAGAGAGGTTGGCATCTGCAGCCACCTGCCATCCACTGAGGTAGATTGCCTTGAGGCCAGCCTTCATCATCTGCACCGCCTGGCCTCCGGTCATGGCTCCAAGCGCAGGGACATAATCTTCTGTATTCAGCAGATCCCAGAGTCTGGAGGACATTTTCTCGGCGATGGTATGTGAAATTTTCATGGAACCGCTGAGTCTCTCCACATCCTCAACCGAATATGGGCGGTAGATCCCTTCCCATCGCTTCTTATCTGGCGGAAATGGAGTCATTGTTAAGCGCCCCCTGCCACGAGCATGTCATAAGCACCAGAGGTGAGAAAATCCTCGAACTGGCTGTCAAACGTTAGTTTCTTGAAAATATTGAATGCCTTGAGTGAATTTTCCGTTGCCGGTAGGCTGACCTTCTCGCTTTCAAGAATATTTTCCACGAACTCAGGAGTGACCAGCCTCCCATCATTTAGCGCCACCCTGTTCTTGAGCCACTGCCATATCTGAGACCGGCATATCTCTGCTGTAGCCGCGTCCTCCATCAGATTGTAAATGGGTGCTGCACCCCTGCCGGAAAGCCAGGAGTCGATATACCTCACGCCAACTCTGACGTTGACCCTGATTCCATCTTCTGTGATACTCCCCTCCACCGGCTTAAGAAGATCTGCAGGTGTGATCGAATCCGTATTTAATGGGACCATAACCTGATTGGGTGTCTTCATGTGCTGGTCAAACACTTCCATTGCCACAGGTACCAGTCCTGGATGAGCCACCCATGTCCCGTCATGGCCCTGGAGCACTTCCCTGATCTTGTCATCGCGCACCATCCGGAATGCCCTCTCGTTGGCAGATGGATCACCCTTCACGGGTATATACGCGGACATTCCACCCATTGCGTGTGCCCCGCGCCTGTGACAGGTGCCAATGAGCAGCTTTGAGTAAGCAAGGAGGAACCCTTTGTCCATCGTTACGCTTGATCTGTCAGGCAGGACAAACTGGGGATGATTCCTGAACTTCTTGATATAGCTGAAAATGTAATCCCACCTGCCGCAGTTGAGACCGGCAGAGTGCTCCCTTGTTTCATACAGGATCTCGTCCATCTCAAAGGCAGCCAGTATGGTCTCTATGAGAAACGTAGCCTTGACGCTTCCCCTTTTCAGGCCCAGATATGACTCGGAAAATGAGAAAATATCATTCCACAGCCTGGCTTCCTCCATGCTTTCAATCTTGGGGATGTAGAAGCATGGTGCATAACCCCTGGAAACCAGTTCCCTGCCATTGTTGAAGATAAATACGGCGTAATCGAAGAACGAAGCTGGCATGGGAACACCGCCTGCCAATACATGCTTCTCTTCCATGTGGAGCCCCCTGGGCCTCACAAAGAGTACGGCCCTTTTCCCGCCAAGCTCATAGTTCTTCCCGTCATCGGACCTGTATCTGAGGTCCCCCCTGACTGCATCATAGAGGTTGTCCTGTCCGGAGACGATGCCATCCCATGTGGGTGACTGGGCATCCTCAAAATCTGACATGTAGACCTTTGCACCCGAGTTGAAGGCATTTATGACCATCTTAGCATCCCCTGATGGACCCGTTATTTCGACTCTTCTGTCATCGAGGAAGGAAGGGAAGGCAGAAATCTTCCATTTTCCATTGCGAATGTGTTTGGTATCCTCCCTGAAAGCGGGCAGCATACCTGAGTCAAACTCCTTCTGCCTCTTCGTTCTCGCCAGCAGCAGCTCATTCCTTCTCGGGGAAAACACTGCAGACAGCTCGCCTGCGAACTGGAGGCATTCGCGTCCCAGTATCTCCTCATTCCTTGCCTGCGCTTTTCCCGCTAAAACAGGTTCCATAAACTCAGTTCCGGTCATCAGCAATCTCATGGAACGATCCATGGGATTCTTATAAATGTATTCGCATATGTTTATAAAAGCGTGGATATGCATTAAATACATAATAAACATATTGTATGTATGGACTCCAGCAGAGAGCAGTCTGTGAAGGAGATAAGAAAACTCCAGGTTACAACCGGCGGAACCTACATAATCACAATTCCAAAGGAATGGGCAGAAAACTTGGGCGTTGGAAGAGGATCGCCGCTGTCCATGGTACTTGAAAACAACGAGATCACCATAGTGCCTGGAGACCAGAGAACCTCCATGGAGAGCAGAACCATAGATGCAGACAGTCTCAAGAACAGAAAGTTCCTTGAACTGTCCATTGTGGCTTCCTATATTCAGGGGCACGATATAACACAGGTCTCTTCCTCCAGCGGCAGGAAGCACGACTGGAAAAAATGGGCCAGAGAGGCAGTTTCTGAGATTATGGGAGTGGAGATATTCGAGGAGTACTCGGATCGAATCCTGCTGCAGAACCTCGTGGATCCCCACAAATTTGACCTAATGGGCATGCTGGAAAAATTTTCGGGAAACTCTGCTTTGGTGCTTACAGATGCAGTCAGCTCACTCCTGAACGGCAACAGAGAGGTCGCAGAGGACGCATTCCAGAGGGGAAAAGATCTTACCAGGAACTACAGGCTACTGATGCGCCTGGTGATGCTGGCGTCAAGAGACAAGGGTTTAAGGATGGAATATGGGATCGGATCGGTATCTTCCCTGATTGTCACAGCCATCGCCGTGAGGGAGATGGGGAGAATCGCATATTACTCCATGAGGACGGCGGAGCATGTTCTGGAAATTGGCAGGCCGGCAGAAGATGCCATAGGAAAACTTGTAGCCAGGATGGAAAAAGTGACAAGGGAGATGCAGAGAAAAGCCTTCTTCTCACTCATAACAAGGAACATGAACGCAGCCTCGCAGGTTATAGACACCATGACGGTTGTCAGGGAAATTTACGAGGAGATACACGGCTCCGAAAACTTTCTGCAGCTGGAGAACCAGCTTTCCTGGGAACTTATCGTGAGGGACATAAGGGCTGTTGCCGGATATGCAGTCGCCCTTGCAGACGATGCCATTCTGGGCATGTTCTCGTGAGAGCGTATTTTGCATGCCTGCTGCAGGCATGGTGAGATGGCCGTCGTAAGCGAACTCGCGTTTAGCTGCCTCCAGTTCCCGGCAAGATTGGATTTAACAGCAGATGCCCTGCTGACAATGCGGCACGCCCATACAGCTACAAACCTCCTGACATCAACTCCCGATTGCATACCCAGATCACCTTTTATAAGTATCCTGGGCATGGCCAGCCATATGATGCCCACAAATTTTCCAGATGGCGGCGAAGTGGTTGACTTTGAGATAGAAGAAGAGCCAAAGTGGGTTACTGTTAAGCTGCAGGATGGCTCAGTGATCCAGATAAAGATGGAGATAGTGTCCATCCTGAAGGCAGGGCATGACCCCAATACGGGACTTCCTGCATACATGGTCCAGGCTACCAACATCATAAGACTCAAGAACGTGGACAAGAAGAATATCGTCAGAAAATCGCCTGATGAATCAAAGGGACAGGCCCTGTACCGTTAAGTGTTCAGGCACTCCTCCTCCAAATTAGATAACATAAATACCCCTCATGGGATTTCACAGCGTGGATCAGACCGACTCGGAGATTCTCAGGATCCTGAGGCTCAATTCCAGGAGCAGCAACTCGAAGATTGCACGTGAACTGAACATATCGGAAGCAACGGTCAGGAAGCGGGTTGCCAGACTTCTGTCATCTGGAATAATCAGAAAATTCACCATCGAGACCTCGGAGAGTCTTGTTTCCTCCATAGTTATGGTAAAGACTGAAACACGGAAGACAAAGAGCGTGCTTAACGCGCTAAGATCAAGGTATTCTGAGGTTTATGAGCTATCCGGAGGCCTGGACATGGCAATCAGCATAAAGAGGAAGGGCATTGAAGAAATAAACAGGGAAGTAGACATCATAAGGAACCTGGACGGCGTCACGGCGACGGACACCCTTATCAGGCTTAGTTAGGGAATGAGGGATGGGGCCGGCTATTATTCTCCAGGAACTCTAAGTGTAGATCGGTTCATGGAACCGTACGATACAATTATATAAGAAATTTAAATCGGAACTGGGGGCCCGGCATGGCAGAGGAAAACATTATCTACGTTGGCAAAAAGCCTGTAATGAACTACGTCCTGGCAATTGTAACACGGTTCAACAACAACAACGACCACATTACCATTAAGGCCAGGGGTAAAGCCATAAGCAAGGCCGTAGACATAGCCGAGATTACCAAGCATAAATTTATCAAAGAAGTCAAGTATTCCAAAATAAACCTGAGCACGGAAGTGGTACAGGGGGAAAGGGGAGAATCCAACGTCTCGTCCATCGAGATCATCCTGTCAAGATAAGGCAATGAACGTTCTAGAGCCCCATTTCAGAGATCTCCCATTCTATCACGGGCATTAGGATCAGGAGAAGTCCGTCAGGGAGCGAAGACAGGGTGTCGGGACGGGCAAACCCGCACTATTTTATTTGATATATTTCTAAATAAGTGTTAAATGTCATTTAAGCATATACCCGGGAAAGCTGAAGGCAGATGAAGGACATTTCTGAATGGGAGAGCAGTCTCAGAACAAAGATCGATAAGATAAACTCTCGCTTGGTAGATTCAGTGAAATGCGACCAGGAAGACCTGGAGGAGATGTCTGTTTATGTCATCAAGGCCGGAGGAAAGAGACTCAGGCCTATCCTAACGATACTCAGTTACAGCATAGCTGGCGACAGGCCATATGAGGAGATCCTCGACCTGGCGGTAAGCACAGAACTGGTTCATACTGCCAGCCTCATACATGACGACATAATTGACAACTCACCCACACGGCGGGGGAAGGCAACCCTTGGATACAAATACGGCATCTATAATGCCATAGTGGTCGGGGATTATCTTTTCACAAAGGCTTACGAACTGGCTTCGCGATATGGGCATGAGGTTTCCAGGATAATGGCTCAGGGAGCCATGAAGATGGCGGAGGGGCAGGTGCTTGAATATAATAACCTGGGAAACCTGGAGATGTCAGAGGAGACCTATCTCGACATAATTTCCAGGAAGACTGCGCACCTCTTTGCTGTATGCTCGCAGGGCGCCGCGCGAGCGGCCGACTCCACTGAAAAGATGTATGACGCGCTGGGAAAATTTGCGTTTAACATGGGCATGGCCTTCCAGATCACCGACGACATTCTCGATATCATAGGGGACGAGGAGACCATGGGCAAGCCTGTCTTCGTGGACATAGAGCATTCCGCCATCACGCTGCCCCTGATCCATACACTTTCGAGACACGACACATATTCCGAGGATCTTCTGAAAATACTGAAAGACCACGGTCATCTGGATGGCCAGAGGGAGAAATTGAAGCAGATATTCCTGGAGTCGGGCTCCATAGAGTATTCCCTCTCCATGGCAAAGAAGTATGCGCTGATGTCAATCGATGCACTGAAGGATACCGGCCGGTCTCCTGATCTGGAAACTCTGATGGATCTTTCAGTCATAGTTATAGACCGGATAAGTGCGATTGCCTGAGTGAACAATACCATACTTGCATCAATTCATGACCCGGGCACGGCAATGAACGGAATCAACACGCACGCAGAATGATGTGCCGGATCCGAAGATTAACATTCTATACGCTTGCGTGATTCCAGTTATATGATGGACAGGGCAGAAATCTCAAGAATTCTATCTGACGTTGGGCTGAGTGAAACTAACTATGGCACTTTTGATGGAAGATGGGTTGATGAAGGAGTGGAACGCATAGTCTCACACAGCCCAGTAGACGGATCAGAGATCGCCGGGGTATTTGCAACCAGCACTGAAACTTACGAACATGTAATCAGGAAATCAGTGGAGGCCTTCAACAGGTGGTCTCTTATGCCTCCGCCTGAGCGGGGCATACTGGTACGGGAGATAGGAAACGCCCTGAGGCTGAACAAGGAGAAGCTCGGCAGGCTGGTATCACTGGAGGTGGGTAAGACAAAATCCGAGGGAGAGGGAGAGATCCAGGAGATGATAGACGTTGCAGACTTTGCAGTGGGCCTGTCCAGGCAGCTATACGGGCTGACCATTGCATCCGAGAGGCCAAATCACAGGATGTATGAGCAGTGGGTGCCGCTCGGGCCCATAGGGGTAATATCATCATTCAACTTCCCGTGCTCCGTCTGGTCATGGAATTCCTTCATCGCGGCGGTTGCAGGCGATACCATTGTTTGGAAACCATCCTCCAAGGCACCTCTCACCGCAATTGCAGTAATGAAGGTTGTGGAGCAGGTGGTGGAGCGTCTTGGATACCCCCAGATCTTCTCTCTGGTTACCGGGAGCGGCGGGACAATCGGAGAACTGGTTTCCGGTGACAGGAGGATCAAGCTCGTCTCTTTCACCGGTTCAATACCCAGCGGAAAGCACATCTCCAGAGTAGTCTCAGAGAGGCTTGGCAGGACTATCCTTGAACTGGGCGGCAACAATGCTGCCATAGTTTCATCCAGATCTGACATGGACATTGCGCTCAAAGGTGTGGCATTTGGGGCTCTTGCAACTGCCGGTCAGAGGTGCACCAGCACAAGAAGGGCAATAGTGGACTCGGCCATATACGACAGCTTTGTGGAAAGGCTCATAAGGGCGTATTCCTCCGCCAGAGTCGGAAGCCCATTCAATGAGGGAGTTCTTGTAGGGCCACTCATAGACGATAAGGCGGTGGAGAACTTTCTCAACGCCATAGAGCAGGCCAGATCAGAGGGTGGAAAGATCCTGTTCGGTGGATCCAGGGCGAGTATTAAGGGGCATGAGAACGGACATTATGTCATACCTGCTGTCATAGAGGCCAGGAAGGGCATGAAGATAGACAAGGTGGAGACCTTTGCTCCAATCCTGTATATCTACAGGTACAACACCATAGAGGAGGCCCTGGAGATCCATAACAGCGTACCACAGGGACTCTCATCCTCCATCTTTTCCAACGATATTCGCGAGGTGGAGTATTTTCTTTCAGCAAGGGGATCGGACTGCGGCATTGCGAATATCAACACCGGGACAGCGGGGGCAGAAATTGGCGGTGCCTTTGGGGGGGAAAAGGAGACCGGTGGAGGAAGGGAGAGCGGAAGCGATTCGTGGAAGAGCTACATGAGGAGGCAGACAGTCACAATCAACTACGGCAGGGATCTGCCGCTTTCGCAGGGAGTCAGGTTCGACATCTGACCCCATTTGTTATTACTCATAGTAATTTTTTACTGCATAATGTTTTTAGTGGACGTCCTATGGGGCGCTGGTGAAGATTGGCACCGTTTCAGATCTCTCCGTAATTCGATCGGTGGAAGTGGTTCCCAACAGGGTTCCAGGTAAGGACGATCTTCATTCGGCAAGGGAATTACTCAGGGACTATGCCAACGTGATGACCTGCCCCGAGAATCCCATGGGGAGCCCCGGGATAGATCCGGTTGCTTCACTCATAGATATTACCAGCGATACCAACATCATACCTGTGCCGCATATTTCACCCAGGGACAAGAACGCCGTCCATATCATGTCTCAGGTGCTTACGGGACTCAAGTTCGGGATCAGGAATTTCTTCGTCATCGGCGGTGACAGGATCAGTGATAAGTACAATTCCAGGGAGGTGAGGGAACTTGACGTCCTGGGCACCATAAGGACCATTGTGAATTCCACGTCAATGATGAAAGACTTCGTTGAGAACGTGGCAGTCGGAACCGCATTCAACCCGTACAGAGAGAATGAAACAGAATTCCTCATGAAGAAGAGCGAAGCAGGCTCAAGGTTTTTCATCTCGCAGATCCTTGCAGGCTCTGAGAACGTGGACTTTGCGGGTCTAAAAGCGGCCGGGCTCAACGTAATCCCCGGATTCATGCCATTGAAGAGAAAGTCGAGCCTTGAGTTTCTTGAGAAACTTGGCGTTCCCAAGTCATCTCCGGGAATGAGAAGGCTGAGTGAGGCAGAAGACGTCAGGGGAGAATCCATAAAACTCATACTTGACACATACGATGAGATCAGAGCCCACGTCCGCGGCATCCATATTATGTCCATGGGCGACTACAGGACCGCAGGAGAAATACTGGAGAGCGTGTAATCAATGGTGAAAATAGAGAAATTAGTGTATGGTCTGTACCCCCGAAGCGAAAGACTGAGGATAAAAATTGGCAGGTGGGAGAGGAAGCGTGACACCTTCGACAGCCTTTTGGAGGAGATATCCAGAGAGAAGAAGGAGCATTACGCATTAAATATAGAGAGGAACCGTATTGATCATTTTACCGACCCCCTTTCCAACTGGAACGATATATACAGGCCCATAGTGCTTGCCTCGGATGGAATGACTCTGGGACCTTTGAGGAGGTACAGGGAGACAAACACCTTCTACAGGCTGCCGGAAATCAGGGGTAAACTCAAGCTAAAAGAGGACCTGCCCATCGATCTCCCTCTGGATGGAACCATGGAATTGCCCATGTATCAGGACCCCGGATTAGGGGATTATTTCGCATTTCTTCCCTCCCCCATATCCTTCAACAGGATGTCCGATCATGGATCATACGAGACGGATGAGATCATAGATGGCATAGTGGGGATTTACAACAGCATCCTGGAGAAATTGGGTCTTGACAGGATCCTGCTGTATGAGGCCACAGGATACCAGGAAGGTGACACACTTTCCTCAATCGAGAACCTGCTTCAGGGCAGAAAGGTGATTCTTGTCTCCACAGGCGCCATTTCAGAGTCTGTGTTCAGGGGACTCCGGTACGAGTTCCAGTCGGTTGTTGTGCCGGACCCATCATCATTCGGCTTATCAGCATCCCACTCAAGAGTGGCGGGAATAGGGCTTTCCAATGCTTTTTCCACCAGCCTTTCCAGCGAAGAGAAGGCGGCAGACACCGCCATAAGGCTGTCAGAAAGACATGGGGTATCGAGATGCATCGTTACGCACAATGATTACATGGACTTTCTCCCAAGAGGCATAGCGGACCGCAAACTCATGGCCCTATCAGGGGAGGCGTAAACCGAACATGAAGGATCTGATCACACAGGAGATTGGAAGTTTCAGAAAACCGGAATATCTCAGCAATGTTTTCCGCAAGATTTCCGGCGAAGAACTGCATCAGCTTAAAAAGAAGGCCCTGAAAGAAACACTGGAGGTTTTTGACCGTACGGGTCTGGAGAACATGGGCGTGGGCGGTGAGATGTACAGATGGGAGATGTACGAGCATCTGGCAGCCGGCCTCGCGGGCATCGAGTTCTACGGTATGGTGAGGAGCTTTGACAACAGGTATTTCAGGAAGGGGAGCGCCGTGTCCGACCTGAGGAAGATCGGCAACGTTCACCTGGAAGAACTGGGTGACGTGATGGCACTCACCCGCAAAGCCATAAAGGTTCCCATAACAGGCCCGTACACCATGATGGACTGGTCATTTGACGATTACTACCAGAGCCGGGAAAAACTCGCCATGAAATATGCAGAACTCATCAACCAGGAGATAAAGGAACTCAGGGACTTCTGGCATTCCAGGCACAACAGCGTTATGGAGATTCAGATTGATGAACCGGCCCTCACCACCAGGCCATCGGAGATGGACATAGGGGTGGAGTCTCTCAATGCATCCATGGAGGGCATCAGCGGATGCGAGTTCTCGCTGCACGTATGCTACAGCACTGACTACAGAATGCTGTACAGGCGCATCCCGGACCTGAACTTTCACGGCTATAACCTGGAGTTTGCAAACAGGGCTCCTGTTGATCCTTCCACAGGACAGCAGGATATTACCGCATTCGAGACGGTCAGGGATTTCGCGGAAGTCTCCAGTGACAGGTTCCTCGGGCTTGGGGTCAACGACGTGCACATCGATTACGTTGAGAGTCCGCAGCAGATTGCTGACAGGATAGAAACTTCCCTCAAGCACATCGATGCCTCCAGGCTCAGGATTAACCCGGACTGCGGACTTAGGACAAGGAGCCGCGAAGTTGGCGAGAAGAAGCTGGCAAGCATGGTGAAGGGCAGGGACCTTGCCAGGGAGCGTCTTGGGATCTAGAACTCCCTGCGGTACCTGCGCCGTCTGGATACCAGATGCACAAAGTATGCAATGTAAAGGATCAGCGCGCCATATATCGCCAGGTTTGCGTAAAGAGTGATGGGAGAGGTGTTGTTCATGGACACCACCGGGCTGGTGTATATGTTGCCGGTGGTCAGGAATGCGCTGATTGTGAAGTAATACGTGCCTAGATTGGGTGGAAGCGTGATCATGCTGTATCCCTGATTATAGCCCACGGTAACGGTGGTAGGATCCGCCATGGAACTTGACTGGGAATATGCAAGCTTGAAATAAGCGATGCCATTCATGTTGTATTCCCAGCTCACGTAATACAGGAAGAACAGGAGTGAGAACACCCTGTTTATCTGGATGTAGTACTGGCTGGCTTCCGACGAGAACTTCATCGTTATGTTTGCGGACACATTGGCCGAGAACGTTCCGTTGTAGAATCCGGAATAAAATCCGTTGAGCGAGAAAAGGATGCCGTGAGTGCCATACGGTACGATGAGGCTGAAGAACCCTGACGAATTTGTGTATGCATAGGAACCGTTGGACGAGACATTCACACCTTCCAGCGGCATCCCGTAGGGATTGTCCGTGACATATCCGGTGAACGTGTAGTTATGCGGTGGGGAGGCCTCTGCCTCATACTGGAAGGCAGAATCGGATCCGGGCCCAAGGAAAACCGCACTGCTCTCAGCCCTGCCCCGGGATGTGAAATTTACGTACTTCATACCCGGTTGAGTGGTCAGAGTCGTCTCAGGGACATAGTCATGTGCAAGTCCATTGAGCGTGAAAGAGTGAACTGCCGGAAAGAGGTAAACATGCAGGGTCGCGTTCTGGGGGCTGAGGGAGAAATCCATGGAACCATTGGACGTCACCGTAAATGTCTCGGTCAGGGGGAGATAGCCGGGTGCCGTGATCTGAATCGTGTTGACACCATCCAGGAAGTAGAAATACAGGACATCCGACCCAGTAAAACTTGCGTGTGAGGAGTAGAAAGAGCCGGTTATCGAGGTCTCATCAATGGACAGGTTGCTGAATGGGCCTGAAACCGTGCTCTTCACGGAATATACAGCAGGCACCGTTATGTTCCTGTTGTAGGTCCCGGCAGAGGTGGTGGCGGTGACCTCGTATTTGCCCGGGTGGAAGAACGTGATCTGGTCACCGCTGCTGGAGGTGCCACCCTGAACAGTGGTCCAGCTGACGCCGCCAGTATAGCCCTGCAGGGTGAACGCATAAACGGGAACGGGCGCGAGGGACCCCGTGTATGTGATGGAAACGGGGGTTGACGGCGGGGGTGAAGTGATATAAGCATCTCCATGACCCTGAGCGAACGTGGTGTTGACGTACCCGCCGCTGTATGAAAAGCCTACAGTGCTGAATCCAGCCCCAAGTCCAGAGTATTTTGAGCAAAGGATGTAACGGGGCGAGACCGTGGATGCACCGCTGCTCAGCTCTATGGCAGAGAATGAGGCCTTGGGTATAGCAGTGCTGTTCCCAGGCGCTCCTATCATTTCCGCGCCAATGGAGTCATTGAAGCGGCCGATTGCCGGTATGTAAATATTGGCCTTGAGCTGGTCTGTGCCAACGGTCCCGGTCAATGCCGATCCATCTCTGGACAGGGAAAGGCTGAAACTGCTGTTTCCAGCCATAATGCCAAGCGGGGAGAACGCGTCATAGCTCAGGTTGTTCCACATGGCCATAAAACCATAGCTCAGGGTGTTGTTCGTGTTCAGTATTCCGAACTTGATGTACTCTGAGGCGTTCCCGTAGAAAGACAGGTAGTAGAAATCAGAACCGGAAAATTCCAGGGCATTACTGGCCAGCCCGACGCTGGCTTTTATTCCGGAATAATTGAAACCAGGCCCCGTGACCTGCGCAGCAGACCCCTGTGGTTCAAGTATGCTTGCGCTGAGGTTTATGAGGGTCGAAACCCTGGGGGTCCCCAGCCCAGTCACCGGGTTCCATCCTGGGTAGGCATAGTAATGGCCGTTATTGCCTGTTGTTATGTCATTGAAGGCATTGTGGTAGTATTCCGAGGATCCTATGTAATAGAGAAGGGGGTTCATGAAACCTATACTCCTGTGGCTCCGCTGATCCATCATTGCAGCCACAGCGGCCCATATGGGCGTTGCCAGGCTTGTTCCTCCGAGGTATATCTGCCCTCCTTCTGAAATGACCTCAACCCCCGTTGCCGGGTTCGCATCAAGTGAAACGTCGGGAACGCCTCTCATGGTATTGTTGGAGAAGGCATTATTCTGCCAGTAAGGCCTCCTGAAGAACCCGCTGAATCCGCCACCGCTTCCGAAACTGCCCTTGGACGTCCTGCCGCCCCATGCTGATTCACTGAATACGCCGTTTAACAGTAAAAGGGTCGTGCCCCCAACTCCCGTTACATATGGGTCGGAAGCAGGGTAGCTCACGGTGAGCTGCGTTCCATTGTATGCACCTTCGTCTCCAGAGGCTGCAAAAACGCTGATATTCTCACTGGCAGCCCGCTGGAATATGTAATTCATCTGGGTCAGGTTTGCGTCCGAGATCTGATATTCCGGGGTTCCCCAGCTCAGTGAGATGACATTGGCCAGCCGGTGATATATCACGTAGCTGATGGCATTATTGAGGCCGAAATTTGCGTTGGGGGAAACCACCAGGTCAATGGTTGCGCCAGGAGCCATTGCATGGGCCCATTCAACGTCAAGTGCAGTTTCTGTGGCCCACGAGGCGCTGAACGGGTTGGGGGTGTTATTAAGATAGACGACATTGAGCTTAAGTGGCCCAGGAACATTGTACATATAGTCAAAGGCTCTCACATCAAACTGTATCGCGGGGTCACCGAATGCATCGATAATGGCAATGGTCTCATTTGAGCCGTTTATTCCCATCCTGTATGCGCCCTGCATTGAATATGCCTTTGCGATCTGGCTGGGCATATACGGCTGACCAGACTGGTAAGGCTGGTATGAGAGAAACGGTGTGTACGTTACGTTCCCTGGTCCTGCAGAAAGATGAAGCGCACCCTCCAGGTTCATGATGCTGCCAGCGTTTTTGCCCATCGAAGCCCTGGTTCCGGAAAGCTGGATGAGATAACCGTAATTGGATACATGAATTCCCCGCGGCTCAAGCGTTCTGTAAAGGGACAGGTATGAATACATTGAGCCGGTGGGATTGTAGAGGTCAAGGCTGACAGATCCGTTAGCGGATGACGCCACCGGGATCCCTGGAAACACCGCCTGTATGGGTACCTGGCCATGGGCCGGGTCCAGTGCAGATAATCCAGGTACAGCCATCACCACGATCATCAGGACGGCGGCAATTTTTATCATAACGGTTAGGTGAAGTGTATTTAGCACATATCAATTATGCGTAACGGATGGAACGAACCCAACAGGTACCCCCGCTGATGGCGCTATTCAGGAAATACTACTCATCGTTCAGGCCAGTGGAACCAGAGAGGATCGTATCCAGGGAGTTCGGTTACATACCGTTCACGGGATCAATGATCAGGCACCTGGCATTTCAGTCACACAGCGACCTCAGGAAATTCCTTTCCACTACAGTACCAAGGCACGTTTACTACTCAACTGCCTATTATAGGAAACCGGAGGAGCGGAACATGCAGGATAAGGAATGGATGGGCGCTGAACTGATCTTCGATCTCGATGCGGATCACATAGAGGGTGTGAAGGAGATGACATACGAACAGACCTTGGGGGTGATAAAGGCCCATACCAAACGGCTTGTGGAGAAGTTCCTGCTCTCGGAGATGGGATTTGATCCCGGCGAGTTGAGGTTGTTCTTCTCCGGAGGCAGAGGTTATCATGTCCACGTTGTGAGCGAAAAGGTCTATGGCCTTGATTCGGACATGAGAAGGGAGATAGCAAATTATGTCAGGGCAGAGGGGCTGAACATTCCAGACATAAGGAAAAACGCGAAAGGCGTCAGGTATAATGGCGGAGGATGGATAGGAGAACTGGATTTCAGGATTACTGAATTCTACCGGGAGATCGCATCAGGAGGCAACACGGACCGTCTGCTTGAGAGGGCAGGGTTAAACCCGGAAAAATACATCACCAGGCTCAGGACGCGTTTTGTGGACGGAAAGTCCAGGATTGACATTTTCAAATCTCCCGGCTATGCGAAATACGCCATAATGGATCAGGACGATGAAAGACTGTGGCAGGCAATACTCGATGAACTCTCCAGGGAGGAGAGGGTCGAGATTGACAGCCCGGTCACCACGGACACCCACAGGCTAATCAGGCTGCCAGGAAGCCTGCATGGCAAGACCGGTCTCATGGTCAAGGAAGTTTCCATAGACCGCCTCACAGAATTTGAACCACTGGTGGAGGCCATACCCAGGGCATTCCTCAATGGAAAACTCCTCATAGGCACTGAAAGAGGATTCCGGGTGTCCATGAACGGGGAGGACTTTATCATTCCCGAGGGGGAGTGCGAGGTCCCCACTTATCTTGGCGTTTATGCCTCCGCATCAAAGCGCTCACAGATTATATCAACTATTATGTAATAACATGATAAAAAAACTATTATAACCGTACTCGATTGTGGAATGATGGAAATGGAATTCAAAAAGAGTAAGACATTGGAAAACCTGAAAGCCGGATTTGCCGGCGAGAGCCAGGCAAACAGAAGATACCTCTACTTTGCACTGAAGGCAGACGAGGAAGGATACCAGGAGATAGCAAACATATTCAGGTCAACAGCAGACGGAGAGACCGCCCACGCATTCGGACACATGAAGTACCTCAAGGAAGCCGGAGACCCGGTTACAGGGGAACCAATTGGTTCCACAGTGCTGAACCTGAAATCCGCCATTGCCGGAGAGACGTATGAGTACACCCAGATGTATCCTGGATTTGCAAGGGTCGCAAGGGACGAAGGATTTGAGGAAATCGCCCACTGGTTTGAGATCCTGACCAAGGCAGAAAAATCGCACGCAAAGAAGTACGAGGATACCCTGGCAGCAATCAAGGAATAATGCACATGCAGCAAGACCTGAAGAGCGGGGTCCTAAGCTACGAGGAGTACGGCAACATCAGGGACGATTACAACAGGAAAGTAGTGGAGATCGAGAAGAAGAGAAGGGTCTCGACCAGGACATTCACCTTTCTGTTTGAAACCAGGGAGACCGTCCTCAACCAGATCAACGAGATGATCTACCTGGAGAAAATAACAAGCGGGAAGGAGATAGATGCCCTTGTCGAAATATATTCCAGCCTGCTGCCAGATTCCAGGAGCCTGAGCGTCAGCATGTTCATAGACATCTCCGACCCTGAGACCCTGGCCAGATCCATGGTGCCTCTGTCCGGTGTGGAGAAGGAAGTATACCTGGTATTTGATGGAAGCGAGATCCACGCAGACTACGAGGAAGGCAGATCAACCGACACCCTGGAATCAACCCTTCAGTACCTGAGGTTTAACTTCACCCCGGACACTGCGGCCAGATTCAGGTCGTCCAGGCACGCATTCATTGAGTGCAGAAAGAAAGGGTATGAGGAAGCTGCAGGTGTACCTGCGGAACTCCTTGGGATCCTTAAGTCCGAAATATCGTAAATTCAACATTTCTTCAATTTCCTTTACTAGCAGATTTTTATCACTTCACGGGGTTGGTCTGCAATGGACCCCAACAAGAAAAGACCTGACTGGATCCATTTGATGGGACTCTGAACTATTTATAGCACCCAAATGATCTGGACTTATGCTGAAACTCTCTGACGAAGAGAATGAGGTCCTGAAATATGTGAGGGAATTCACGGAAAAAGAAGTAAAGCCTCTTGCGAAGAGCATTGATGAAAACATGAACGTGCCGGAAAGCCTGATCTCCAGGATGAAGGAGCTCGGGTTATTCTCATCATATATTCCTCAGGAATACGGCGGCGCTGGTCTTAGCTTTGGATTCCTTGTGAAGGTTATAGAGGAAATCTCGAGGGGTTGCCCCAGCACGGCCCTTGTTCTGGATGGAGCCCTCACCCTTTTCGCAGAACCGGTAATGATGTTTGGGAGCGAAGACCTCAAGAGGCGATATCTCCCCAGAGTCTCTGCGGGAGCAATTGGCGGTTTAGCCATCACCGAGCCGGGAGCAGGAAGCGATGCAGCCTCCATAAAGACTTCTGCCGTTGAGCATGGCGATCATTATCTGGTCGACGGCACCAAGACCTTCATCTCCAACGGTCGAATAGCTGAATTCTTCGTCTTCGATGCAGTGACTGATCCTTCGAAGGGACACAGGGGCATAACCACATTTGTCGTTGATGCGGGCACGCCCGGCCTTGAGATAAGCAGGGACATACACAAGATGGGGATCCGGGGGTCAAGCACTGTTGAACTGGTGTTCAAGGACATGAAGGTCCCTGCAAAGAACATCGTGGGGAAGAAGAACGAGGGTTTCAAGGTAATCATGGAAACCCTTGATGCAGGCAGGGTTGGCGTAGCGGCCCAGGCTCTCGGCATAGCAGAGTCTGCGTTCGAGGAGGCTCTCGAGTACAGCAAGAATAGAAAGCAGTTTGGGCAGCCCATTTCCAGTTTCGAGGGTATCCAGTTCATGCTCGCGGACATGGCCACAAAGCTCGAGACTGCGAAGCTCATTACCTACAGGGCCGCAGAATCCTGGGAGGAGAGAGAGGACTCCGTCAAGCTTACGTCCATGGCCAAGATGTATGTTTCGGACATATGCAATGAAATAGCCACAATGGCGTTGCAGATATTCGGCGGATATGGTTATACCACGGATTTTGCCGCTGAAAGGCACATGAGGGATGCCCGCATAACACAGATTTACGAGGGAACAAACCAGATACAGAGGGTCATAATAGCCAGAGAGCTTCTCAAATCCTGATGATCCGCATCGGCTGTTCAGGCTGGAGCTATCCTGAATGGAAGGGGGTATTATACGCTGGAAGGGCTGACATGTTCACCCAGTATTCCCGCAGTTTCAATACTGTGGAGATAAACTCAACGTTTTACGGCCTCCCATCTCATGATATGGTGAACGCGTGGATCAGGAAGGCCGCGATATTAAGGGATTTCAGGTTCTCGGTCAAGATGTGGGGGGAGATCACCCACAAAAATTTGCTAACAGATACGGATGCGGCATCCGACCTTCTTGAGAAGTTTCTGGAAACAGTGGTTCACCCTCTGGGCCGTGTAAATTTGCTGGCGGCCTGCCTCGTGCAGCTTCCGCCGTATTTCAGAAGATCGGACATGGGCAGACTCACTTCGCTCCTGAGCAAAGCGAACACCAGGGAAATAACCTATGCGGTTGAATTCAGGGACAAATCGCTCTATGGCCATAAGGACACAGTCGAGGAACTGGGATCAATGAACGTGTCGGTGGTGAGCATAGACAGTCCGGAGAACCCGCTCAAGGAAATATACAGGAACGGGCCGGTGGTCTATATCCGGCTCCACGGAAGGAATTACGAGACATGGAAAACAGGTGAGGGCATGGACAGATATCTCTACCGTTACTCAATGGCGGAGCTATCAGGGATCGCCGATCTCATAAAATCGTCAGGAATAACTGAGGAAACCCTCATTTTCTTCAACAACCACCCCAATGGAAATGCCCCGGCGAATGCAATGGAAATGATGGAAATACTAGGTGTCGGTGGACAGAAAGGGGAAGGCCAGCAAAGATTATTCTGACCCTGTCCATTCCTGTAGGATTCATTCCCGGGTTGCATGTGCATGTCAGACTTAGGTTCAATAAGGTTTGGAGCGGCGGTGAAGTTCAGGTACAGGAATACGGAAATGTCCGGGACATTCATTGGCGTTGAAAACGGCATAGTGACAATAAAGCTCTCAAACGGTTACAATGCAGGTTTCCTGCCGGATTCCATTGAAATCATTGAGCAATCTGCGGCTAAAGCCGAAAGAAAAAAGGAGCGTACCAGAAAGGTGGAAGGTGCCAGAGTCAGCATACTTTCGACCGGCGGAACCATAGCCAGCCGGGTGGATTATTCTACAGGCGCCGTGAAGCCTTCTGAGGACATCGACTGGCTGCTGGAGAGCGCTGCTTTCAATAAAAATGGCTCCCGGCTCACTGCAGAGTTCAGGATCATCGAAAATATTCTCAGCGAGAACATGAAACCCTCAAACTGGGTTGCAATTTCAAGAACGATCAAGTCCGATCTTGATGCCGGCAGGTCCGTGGTGGTGCTTCACGGAACCGATACCATGACATATACCGCATCAGCAATGGCCTTCATGTTCAGATCGCTGAGTCACCCGGTGGTATTCACGGGTTCACAGAGAAGTTCAGACAGGCCGAGCAGCGACTCTTTTCTCAATGTAGAGGGAGCGATTTCCGCCTCTTCCTCCAGCATAGGAGAGGTTGCCATCGCCATGCACTCCTCATCCTCCGATGACTGCATTTCTGCCATGCGTGCCGTGCGCACAAGGAAGATGCACAGCACAAGGAGAGACGCCTTCAAGTCCATAGAAGAAGGGCCCCTGGCGACTTACTGCAATGGCAGACTGGAGGTCAACGGCAATCACAGGCAACTTTCAGAAGAATCGGATCTGGATGATCGCATGGATACGTCCGTAATGATGACATACTTCTACCCGGGCCTGTCCGCTTCAGATTTTGAATCTATGTCTTCCGGGAAGAAGGCAGTGGTCATAATGGGAACCGGGCTGGGGCACATAGCCGATGATCTGCTCAAGACCATCAGAACCCTTTCCAGGGACGGGACAGAATTCCTGATGACCACCCAGTGCATATACGGCCGTGTAAATCCATTCATCTATTCCACCGGGAGAAACCTGAAGGATGCAGGCGTTACATACCTGGGTGACATGCTATCCGAAGTGGCATATGTGAAAGCCATGCATGTGCTGGGAAGCTACCCCCGAGAGCAGTTCCGGGAGATCATGACCGCAAACATGAGGGGAGAGATTAGGGAGAGACTCAGGCTATGACGGCAGATAATGGCACCAAAATCGGCCTGGAAATCCACGTGCAGCTAAACACTGGAAAGCTTTTCTGCAGGTGCAGCAGCACGGGCGAAACACTGACGGGCGGAAAGATCTCAAGAAAGCTATTTGCAACAACCGGCGAGATGGGAAAATCAGATAGTGCAGTCAAATTTGAGACGTTCCGGGACAGGACGTTCGGATACCTCATTACAGAGAACAGCTGCCTGGTTGAGGCAGATGAAGAGCCTCCACACGGCATGGACAGTGAAGCGTTGAGCACCGCCCTTGCGGTTGCTGCGAAGCTGGACTGCATCCTGATGGACCGGATCTTTGTGATGAGAAAGCTCGTCATAGACGGTTCCAACACGTCCGGTTTCCAGAGGACCGCACTAATCGGAATTGGTGGCACCATATCGACTTCCCGGGGAACGGTGAGGATATCTTCGGTGTGCCTTGAGGAGGACTCTGCAAGGAAGGTTGAAGCCGTGGGTTCCAGCGTAAACTATTCCCTTGGCAGGCTAGGCGTCCCGCTTATTGAGATATCCACGGAACCGGACATCAGAGACGAGGAACATGCCGTTGAGACAGCAAGGGCCATCTCCTTTGTGGTTACCGCCACAGGAAAGGCGCACAGAGCGGCGGAGGCCATAAGGCAGGATGTGAACGTCTCGTTCGGGCATGGCAGAATTGAGCTGAAAGGTGTGTCCAGGATATCTGACATTAAGGACTCAATCAGGGCCGAAAGGGAAAGAAATGACTCTCTTGAGCAGGCAATCACAGTTCTTAAAGAGAGGATCGGGGAAAAAGCACCCGAGCTCACGCTCAAGGAACTTTCCGCGATATTCAGGGAAACGCAGAGCAAGATACTCAGGAAGGGTCTGGATTCCGGCAGCCAGGTGCTTGGTCTGAAACTTCCAGGAATGGGCGGCATTCTGAAGAGCGGCACACTGAGGCTTGGAAGGGAACTTGCGGATGCCGTGAAAGCTGTTGGCGTGGCAGGACTCATGCATTCAGACGAACTGCCAGGCTATGGTGTCTCGGAAGAGGAAACCAGGGCAGTTGTCGTAGCACTTTCCCCGGGTCTTCTGGACGGCTTTGCAATAATGGTGGCAAGAAGGGAGGATATCCCCAGGATACAGACATCAATGGAACTGAGGCTCACAAAGATCATGTCCATGGATCTGGCTGAGACCAGGGGTTACAGTCCCGATAACGGCACATACTTTCTAAGGCCCCTTGCCGGCAGCGAGCGAATGTACCCGGAGACGGATGTTGAGCCCATTGAATATGATAGGGACTCCGTAATAGAGAACGCCGGTAAGCTTCCGGGAACACCGGAGGAGGCATCCGCGGAAGTTGCCAGAAGATATGGCATATCCATGCAGGATGCCCAGACAATCTTCAGGGAATACGGTACAGGTCTTCTGGAACGTATCTCGGAAATCTCATCAGACCCGAGATGGTCCGCAAGATTCATACTTCAACTCAGGGGAAGTTTTGAGTCAAAATATAAAAATGCGCTGAGTGATACGGATATAACAGGCATTCTGGAGTCAGTGAGGGCCCTTAATCTGGGCCGTGAATCCATGGAAAAGGCCCTGGAACTTGTATATGCAGGAAAGGAGTCTCCCTCCCGGGTTGCAGAGAGCGGCCTCATAAAGCCCCTCAGTTCGCTGGAACTCGAATCAATCGTCAGGCACCTTTTGGAAAAGGGGGGGCCAGGCTCAGAAAGGGCAAGGATCATAGCATCCATCAGGGAAAACTATGGCAGGCCATTCGATCCATCGGTCGCATTGAAGCTGTACGAGTCACTTAAGGCTTCAGCGGGAAAGTAGATTAGCTATTTCCTCATGGAGCATTCATGCCTTCCATGGATTCTGATGAGTTGCTGAAGACCAGAGTGGTTCTGAGCGAGGACGTAAAATTCCATAACCCCGTTGTAGTCTGCGGATTTGTTGACTCTTTTCCTGTGGGGTCTCTCACAGCGACCTATATGGTTGACCAGTTGAAACTTCACCAGATCGGGCACCTTAGGTCATATTTCATCCCGCCAATTGCCGTGTTTGTCGGGCAGAGGCTGAGGAATCCATTCAGGATCTATATTAACTCAGGCGGGACTCTTGTGGTGATACTGAGTGAATCTCCCATTGGAAGTGCCGGGTACTACGAGATCTCCAGCGTTCTGGTCAACTGGATAGAGAGTATCAACGCCTCGGACCTTGTGATCATAGAAGGTACGCAGGTCGAAGGAGTGCAGGACGAACGCGATGTTTATGGCATTGCAGGCAAGGAAAAACTCCAGGAGTACCAGAAGAAAGGGCTCAAAGCTGCAAAATCAGCCCTCATTGGCGGCCTTGGCGGGGCCATTATGAACCAGTGCATTGAGCGGGACCTTGCCAGCATGTGCATCATGGCAGATGTATCGGCCTATGTGCCGGATCCAGACTCTGCACTCCGTGTGATCACGGCGCTCAATAACCTTTTTGGGCTGAAAATACCCACCGAACCTCTGGAAGAATCGATAAAGGAGATTCACAAACAGATCAGGGAACTCGCTACGGAGATGGACAAGATGAAGAAGGACGAGACTCCAGGTTCTGACGGGCTTTACGGGTAACTCTTCTGAAACTGCTCCGACGGCTGAAATACAAGGGGAACCTGAGATTGTGGGCTTAGCATTAAATATTTTCCTGCAATCCTGAACCGATGAATGACGGCTACATCGTGCTTGCATTGGTTCTTATCCTGCTGGTGCTAGGGGTGATAGGGTTATTCTCCATACTGCCGTCAATACAGGCGACAAGATACGCGCCTGGAAGAAAACCGAGTTTCAGGCCATCCGACATCATCAGGGGGATGGCAGAGGAATCAAGCCCTCCCGTGAAGGACACCTCATACATGGAACCGTATGAGAGCGGTGAGAAATCCAGGGGTGAATTTGGTACCTTCGTGAACCTGCAGTATTACGTCGTGATACTTCTTTTCGTTCTTTTCGATGTTGACATGGTCCTGCTGCTCGCATGGTCCTATAACTTCTACTCTCTGGGAATATACCCCTTCATTGAGACAATCATATTCCTCTCCATGCCTATGTTTGCTGTCTTCTATGCGTTCAAGGAGGGATATATGAGGTGGATTAGATGAAGAACGGAGATTTCGGAATCATCACCACCACACTTGATAACGCCATGGAGTGGGGCAGGAGCAACTCACTGTGGCCGCTCACATTCGGTCTTGCATGCTGTGCCATCGAGATGATGGCAATGCAGGGTGCAGATTACGACGTTGCCAGGTTTGGCAGCGAAATATTCAGGAATTCACCACGACAATCGGATCTTATGATTGTCGCGGGCACCGTGACCAAGAAGATGGCACCAAGGGTCAAGAGACTCTATGATGAAATGCCTTTCCCCAAGTACGTCATAGCCATGGGAGTATGCGTCATTCAGGGCGGCCCCTACGTGAAGGGATATTCCGTGGTTCTTGGGGTTGACAGGGTTGTGCCCGTGGACGTTTACGTCCCAGGCTGTCCCCCGACACCAGAAGCACTCATCTACGGCATCATGACACTGCAGAAGCGGATCCGGGGCGAATCCGACAGGTGATACAATGACAGAGGAATCACAGCAACTGGTGGACAGGGCCGGGAGACAGATATTCAAGGTTCCCAGGGAGAAGCTCCTTGAGTTCATGAGGGAGCGGAAGGAGGAAGGTTTTGACCACCTCTCGCTCATAACCGGTGTTGACAGGAAAGATTACATAGAGGTGGTATACCATCTGCATTCCCTTGAGCAGAACAGGTATATAGTTGTGAAGACCACTACCAACAACTCCACTGTGCCCAGTGTATCGTCACTTTGGCGAAGCGCTGACTGGGACGAGCGTGAACAGTGGGACATGATGGGAATAAAGTTCGAAGGACATCCCAACCTCAGGAGAATGTTCCTGCCGGAATCGTGGGTGGGACATCCGCTGAGGAAGGACTACGACCTGAGCAATGTGCAGTACATCAACATGGACGAGGACGGGGAAGACTACGCCACCTTTGATCCAGGAGACGGCTGGTAACAATGTCTGAACTCATGCAACTCAACATCGGGCCACAACATCCCTCCACGCACGGTGTGCTCAGGCTGAAGGTAAAAGTTGAGGGGGAGATAATCAGGGAAGTTGAACCCGTTATCGGTTATCTTCACAGGAACGCGGAGAAACTGTGCGAGATGACATATTACTGTGATAATCTCGTATACTTTGACAGAATGGATTATGTCGCTTCCATGAATATGGAGGCAGGTTATCTGGAGGCAGCTGAAAAACTGCTTGGAATACCTCCACCTGAAAGGGCAATATATATCAGGACTATCATGAACGAACTATCAAGGATAGCTTCACATCTTGTGTGGGCAGGGGCATTCGGGCTTGACCTGGGAATGCTGACGCCGTTTTTCTACTGCTTCGTGCAGCGTGAGAAGATACTCAGGATATTCACTGAAGCCTGTGGTTCAAGGCAGGAGACAAACTACTTCAGCATTGGCGGCGTCTACCAGGACCTGACGCCCGAGATCGTGGATCACGTAAAGGCATTTATCACTGAATTCCCCAGGAAACTTGAAGAGATATACAACCTGTTCGCCAAGAACGATGTTTTCATCCAGAGGACCAAGGGGATCGGATATCTGTCCCCTGAGGTTGCCATACAGTATGGAGTCACCGGGCCCATCCTCAGGGCATCCGGCGTTCCATATGACGTGAGGAAGGCAGAGCCATACCTTCTTTATGACAGGGTCAATTTCGACATCCCGGTATCCAAAAAGGGAGATTCACTGGCAAGATTTCTGGTCAGGTTCGAGGAGATGAGACAATCCATAAGGATACTGGGTCAGATTATCGACAAGATACCGGAAGGCCCATTTTTCAACCCCAAGGCAAAGAAACCGCTGATGATACGACTGAGGGGAGATGGAGAGGTGTATGCCAGGACGGAGTCAAGCAAGGGGGAGTTCGGGGTATATATTGTGGGCGACGGTGGCGTCAAGCCATACAGGGTACATGTCAGGAGCCCAGCGTTCAAGAACCTCTCAATCCTGCCAGTGCTCGCAAAGGATCAGATGATAGCGGACCTCATATCCATTTCCGGTTCCATTGACCTGGTTTTCGGGGAGATAGACAGATGAGCCTCCTGCAGACACTCTACGGTATCTTTTCATTCCTTGGACATTATCCAGGCTATGCAATCAGCTATCTCATTGAGACCGTGCTCTATCTCATAGTCATTTCGCTGTTTCTCATATTCATGATATACCTGTTCAGGAAGTTCATGGCAAGACTCCAGCTGAGGCTCGGCCCAAACAGGGTCGGAAAGTTCGGGTCACTGCAGCTCATAGCAGATGCCCTGAAACTCGTGGGAAAGGAATCAATTCTTCCGAAGGAGAGGGATGATCTTCCGTACAGGGTTGCTCCGATGATTGTCATGGTAGGGCTATTTCTCGCCTTCACCATCCTGCCTTATGGTTCATTGATAGGCATAGGATCACTCACTGTCACAAACTCTGCAGTGACGCTGGTCCTGGTGTTTGCAGTAATTTCAATAATGCCCATCGGCGAGGTTCTGGCAGGGGTAAGTTCCCACAACAAGTATGCACTCATAGGTGCACTCCGTTCAATCGCCAAGGACATTTCTTTCGAGGTTCCAATGATGATATCCATCCTTGCCATCGTCATGATGGCCTCTGCCAGAGTTCCCGACTCGCTCAGCATAAGTTCCATTGTTTCTGCGCAATTCCTGCCCTATGCTGTTCTCCAGCCTCTGGGCATATTCGTCTTCTTCACTGCAATGGTCGCAAGGGCTTCCTATACTCCATTTGATATGGGAGAAAGCGACAGTGAACTGGTTTCCGGATATTCAACAGAATACACGGGCATGAGATTCGCGATGTTCTATGTCGGGCTCTTTGGATCAATACTCCTGGGTTCAATGCTTGTATCCCTTCTTTACCTGTCTGGTTACAACGGGCCCCTTTCCACAGACGTCGGAGTAATCTGGCTGGTGATCAAGGCAATGATCCTTGTCCTTATATCCTTCACGGTATGGCTGTCAATGCCCAGGATTCGCATTGACAAGTTCGTGAACTTTGGCTGGAAGTATCTGCTTCCCATCTCCTTTGCGAATCTGATCATCAGCGGAATCCTCACGCTAGGGCTGGGGTGGTAAAATGACGATCGGAATCAAGGAAGTGGAAGAACCGAGGAGGCGTGTGCCCCTCGTTGGAGTGATCTCAGGCATGGCTACGGTTGGAAAGCATCTCTTCCAGAAACCGGTGACGCTCAAATATCCTGAGGAGAAACCCGATCTGCCGGAGAGATTCCGTTTCCGGATCTACCTCAAGCTGGACGATTGCGTTGGATGTACGCTCTGCGAGCAGGTATGTCCCAACGGGTCCATCAAGATGCAGAACGTTCACAGGGAAAACCCGCGCAACAAGCGCATGATATACCCGGATGTCAATTTCGGGACCTGTACCGTATGCAGGAACTGTGAAGAGATTTGCCCAACAGACGCAATATACCTGACCCATGTCTTCGAAACATCGAGGACAAGGAATAATTTTACATACTCTCCGGAGGAGCTTGCAATGGATGAGGATAAGGTGAAGAAATGATCTTCACCATCATCTTTCTCATATTCACCATCATCATGATGGTGACGGCAATACTGGCTGTGAGGGAAAAGAACATAGTGCATTCGGTCGTCTATCTCATGATATTCCTGTTTGGCGTGGGATCGCTGTTTATCTTCATGGGCGCTGATTTTCTGGGTGCCATAGAGTTGCTGGTATACGTGGGGGCAGTTGTCACACTCATAGCATTCACGCTTATGCTTACCGGGGGGAAGGAAGTTGAATAGACGGGCAGCAGGTATAGCGGTTGCGATTTTTTTCCTTGCCATCCTCTACCAGGTGCTGCAAATCTCGGGGAGCACAACCTATGTGAATCAGAGCATCACAGACATCGCCAGCCAGCTGTTCAGCATCTACCTGATTCCGTTTGAGCTGATCTCACTCATCCTTGTCGGGGGTATAGTTGGTATGCTCTACGTTGCCGGGAGGGAGGATTAATTGGACATCTTTATTGCAGATACAGTGGCGCTATTCCTGTTCGCAGTGGGCCTTTACGGGGTTATGACCTCAAACGTGGGGATCAAGATGCTGATCTCTGTGGAGATTATGATCAACTCCGCTGTGATCGCCCTCGTCGTCTCAGCAGTCAATTCCATGGAACCTATCGTCCTTGCGCTTTTTGTCATAGCCATAGCAGCAGTTGAATCCGTCATAGGCGTGAGTCTTCTTGTGGCGGTCTTCCGCAAGTTCGGGCGTGTCAGCATATCACTGCTGAAGGAGATAAGGGAATGATAACCGAACTTGAGGCGTGGGGCATATTCCTGTCCCCACTCATTGCTTCTCCCATCGCACTTGTTGCAGGAAGGAAAAGCAGGAATGCTGCCGGCATCATTGCCTCGGCATCCATAGGCCTTTCCCTGGTTCTGGCCTTTCTCCTTTACCTGAACATCTCATCCAGCACATCTGTTGAGTCCCAGTATAACTGGTTCTACGACATCAATTACGGGATTTTTGTAGATCACCTCGCCATCGTGATGCTGCTCATGGTCGCCTTAGTGTCCCTGATGATTCATCTCTTTGCCCTGTATTACATGGGTGGCGATCCAAACCGGCACGCCTATTTTGCAGAAACTGCACTCTTCACCTCAGGCATGCTGGGACTGGTGGAAGCTTCAAACCTGCTGGAATTCTTCATGTTCTGGGAACTGGTGGGCCTCTGTTCATACCTGCTGATAGGTTTCTGGTTCTTCAAGCCAAACGCAGCTTCTGCCGCCAAGAAGGCATTCATAGTGACCAGGGTCGGCGATCTTCTTTTCCTGATCGGCCTGGCCGTATTATATAGCAGCATGTCTTCAGTTTCCAGCGACCCCCTGAGCATAAGCTTCATAGTAAACAACGCGTCCCGGCTCCCCTCACTCATCGGGCAGTACAACCTCACCCTGGTTTCCCTCCTATTTCTGGGCGGTGCAATAGGAAAATCTTCACAGTTTCCGCTCCATGTGTGGATCCCGGATGCCATGGAGGGTCCAACAACGGTTTCAGCCCTGATCCATGCAGCCACTATGGTCACTGCAGGAATTTACCTGGTTGCAAGGGTATATCCGCTTTTCTATGAAGCATATCCTGTATCACTGTACATTGTACTGTTCATAGGTTCATTCACGGCACTATTTGCAGGTACCATCGGTATTGTGGTAAACGACATAAAGCGCATCCTGGCTTATTCAACCATCAGCCAGCTGGGTTACATGCTTGCGGCACTGGGCCTGGGCAGCATGTTTGGGCCTGACGTCATTGCGTATTCGATGTACCATCTTGTGGTTCACGCCTTTTTCAAGGCACTACTCTTTATGAGTGCAGGTGCAATACTCCTGGCCCTCATGGACCTGAGGGATGTAAGGCAAATGGGAGGACTGTGGAAGCGCATGCCTTATACAGTCAGCCTGCTGTTCATCGGATCAATCACACTCGCAGCAGTTCCATTTACCTCTGCGTACTTTTCCAAGGATACCATCATAGGGCTTTCGTATACCATGTACCAGAGCAGCGGAACCCTTGCAATGGCATTGCCATGGCTCTTTCTCCAGTTTGGGGCGCTGGCCACCGTTCTTTACACATTCAGGATGTTTTTCATGGTTGCTCTGGGCAAGCCCAGATCCCACCTGGCTTCAGAGGCAAAGGATCCAAAGAAGATAGTGCTCATCCCGCTTGCAATACTTGCCGTCCTTTCTCTTGGGTATGGAGTATTCCAGGGAAGCTTCTACGGTTATGTTTCACCCGGCGCATCTGTCCCCGCGATTCCTGCTTTCACGGAGATGTTGAGCATTGCTTTCCTGCTTATTGGTCTGGCCGTGACATATTTCCTGTATGCAGGTGACAGGTTCACCCGTATTCACCCGGAAAAGATTCCCGGGTACAGGCTGCTTGCCAACAAGTATTACCTGGACCGCCTCTTCACAAATGCAATTGCACAGGGGACAATCCTGCCGCTCTCTTCTTCTTTTGCAGGCGCTGAATCCCGATACAATGGGGCTGTTGAGAGGTTCGGAGGTTCCTTCCTCAGGATCGGAAATGCCTTACGGAAGCTTCAGAGCGGTGTGGTGGAAAACTACTTCCTGCTCATCATCATCGCAGCCGCTGCAGTATTTATCGTGCTTGAATTGGCGGGGGGGTTGTGAGTGATTATCGAATATATCTTTGCAGTGCTTGTGGCAGCTTCCATGATCACCTTCTTCACAGGCGGAAGATCCCGCCAGTTTGCCAGGCTGACATCGCTGGCAATTGCTGCTGCTGTGATCATTTATTCAGCATACAGGTTCTATCCGGGCTACGATGGCGGATATATCTCGACATTCAGCCTGACACTTTCCTCATACACCGGATTCTATTTCTCTCTGGGAATAAACGGGTTTACGGATCTGCTGGTGGTCCTGGGTTCCATTATTGTCCTTGCAGCTCTCTTCATATCCGATCGCAGCGATGACCCGGTATACTATGGTCTCATCCTGCTTACGGAAGTGGGGATATTCGGTCTCCTTATGTCCACAGACCTGTTCTTTTTCTATGTTTTCTGGGAAGTTGTGCTTATTCCGGTTTACTTCCTCATAGGTCTCTATGGCGGACCGAGGAAGGATTCAGTTTCCCTGAAGTTCCTTGTGTACACGCATATAGGCTCCGTATTCATATTGCTCTCCATCTTCACACTCTATTCGTACTATTACTCGGAGTTCGGCATTCTTACCATGCAGAACGCTGACCTGCTGTCAACACCTTTCTTCGCAACCATCCCTTACTTTTACAAGGTATTCATTCTCACGGGCTTCCTCATCGGATTCCTGGTGAAGCTTCCAACATTTCCCTTGCATTCCTGGCTGCCAGATTCATATGAAGAGGCCCCTTATCCCGTTACTGTGATCCTCGCGGGTGCACTTTCAGTGATGGGAGGTTTCGGCCTGTTTGGGATCCTGTATCCTCTCTACTCGCAGATCCCATCATTCTTCCTGTGGCTCCTCATTGCACTTGGGATCCTGAGCCTCATATATTTCTCCTTCACAGCCATGTTCCAGAGCAACATCAAGCGGATGATGGCATATGCCAGTGCAGCCTCAATGGGATTTGTCAGCATTGCCTTCGGGAGCGGGATACTTGGAACGGGAAACAACGGGATCATCGATCTTGCCGGAGGGATGTTCCAGATATTCGCGCACGGGCTCATAGTGGCCTTCCTGTTCTCACTCCTCTACTACATCAAGACCCACACGGGTCACGATACCTTCTATGGCCTGGGCGGAATCTACAGGGAATCTCCCGTGATGGCCACTCTCTTCCTTGGGGGGCTTCTTGCATCCCTTGGTCTGCCGGGACTTGCGGGCTTTGTAGCTGAGTTCTCCATCATCGCTGGCTCCTATGGCATTCTCGGACCACTGATATACCTGGTAATTTTCTCAATGATCATTACGGCGTCTTATCATATCTGGGCCGCACAGAAAGCCCTCTACGGCCCTTACAACGAAAATCTTGGCCAGGTCAGGGACCTTTCCCGTTCAGAGTCGGCAGCAATGATCTTCATGCTGATCTCGATCCTGGTAATAGGCCTGTTTCCTAGGATAGTATTCCCGCTTCTCACAGGATACCTGGGAGGGATAGCATGATCACAGAATCAATATCAACCGTTACAGGCATTCAATCGCTGCAATATCTCTATCCGCTCATAGTCCTCGGAATTGCAGGATTTGTGATCCTGGGACTTGGGCTGGTAACCTCCAGCAAGAGGGCCTACGCCGGGATCGCCTTTGGTTCACTGGTTCTTGCTGCCATTCTGTTGCTGGTAATCCCGCAGAACACTTACAATGTCCTTAGTGATAGTTTCACCTTCAACCAGTTTGGCCTCTACTTTGCCATCCTTTTCCTGATTTCCTCACTTTTCATAACGCTCCCGTCGCTGAAGAACATATCTGCAAAGGGGGACATATTCTATGCCCTTCTTCTCTTTGTGACCACAGGCATGGTGGTCGCGGCCTTCACCATGAACCTCATAGTCCTGTTCATTTCATTCGAGGCGGTAAGCATAGGCACCTACGTACTGGCAGCGTTTCACAAGACCAGGAGGACGCTCGAGGCTTCAACAAAGTACTTCTTCACGGGCGTAGTTTCAACGTCATTCATCATATTTGGGCTGGCCTTCTTCTACCAGGCAATGGGCACGTTCCAGCTTGGCCCGGCGATGGCAGTGGCCTCAAAACCCGCCCTGCTCATTGCGTTGCTGTTCCTCACCATAGGCTTTGGGTTCAAGGTGGCAATATTTCCCATGCACCAGTGGGCCATCGATACATACTACGGCTCAGAGAATTCAGTATCAGCCTTCCTCTCCACGGGAAGCAAGCTCGTAGCATTCATGATCATGATCAAGGTGTTCATTATCGGGTTTGCGTCAATGGGCGAGGATGTCTTCCTCCTGTTCACGCTGCTGGCGGTGTTCACCATGACCTATGGGAATATTTCGGCACTTTCAACAACCAACGTCAAGAAGCTGTTTGCGTATTCCAGCATTGCCCAGGCAGGTTACCTGATCCTTGTCTTCTCCATCACCTCCTATGCCATGTGGTCAGGCCAGAATTACAGCTTCATCGCAATAAACGCTGTGGCAGCCGCGATGCTGTACTCACTGGTTTACATATTCATGAAGGGAGGTGCCTTTGTCTTCCTCAACACGGTTGACAAGGAAAGCCCGGAATTTTCAGACATTTCAGGTCTGGCAAGAAAATCTCCTGCCCTCGCCATGGGACTCTCCATACTACTCCTGGCACTGGCCGGCATTCCCTTTACCGGAGGATTCACCGGTAAGTTCTACATGTTCCTGTATCTGGTTGACGTAAAGCTATGGTGGCTGGCCATCATCGCCATACTGAACAGCGCAATCTCCGTGTTTTACTACTTCAGGGTAATCATGTACATGTACTGGAAGCCGGAGAGTCAGGTGCTTATGACCAGGTCAAGGGCAGCTTCAGCTACAGTATTGATCTCTGCGGTCGTGGTTGTAGTTATCTTCTTCTTTTTCCCCCTGTTTCCACTACTGCACGGATACGCAACTAGCCTGTTCGGGGTGACTGGATGAACATAGAACTTGATATTGAGCAGGTCAGGACATTCATGCTCATGGGAGACGTGAAACTGGCAGTCGGGTGGCTTGAAAAGAGAATGAAAAGAGCCAGGTTCCTTCACATGGCAACAAAGAAACCCATTTATGTGGATTTTCAGGACGCATACAAGTTACTGCTTGACCTGGTGAAGGGGAAGATAACTGGCGATACGATGATTCCAAAGTTCCTTGAGCCGAAGTATTCCGGGATGTTTGGCAACGTGGAGGACGTTGAAAGCTACCTGAAGAACCTGTCATTTTACGTGCGGTATTCCGTGGACAGGTACGACGTTGACTATCCGGTTTTTGACCAGAAGAGGTGCGGAGATCAATGACAGACTTCAGAAAATGCTTTGAAAACATAGACGGGGAAGAAGATGCAGCCGAGGCGATCCACTGCCTGAAGAAATACGGCGAGATTGTCATGTTCAGTGCGGAAAAGAGGAGACTGGTGCTGGGACGGGAACTTTACGACAGTTCTGTATCCGATGAGATGGCAAGACTTTCCGGCGCTCTGGGGATAAGGGACCTTGAAAGCTACCGTTCTGCAGACAGAAAATACAACCTAACCATGTACTGATGGCCGTATGGTCTCCGGTCAACCCGAATTTCGCTCTTTTGCACCGGACCCCCAGCATGGACATGCGACCGCTTTTAAGCCATGTCACAATTAGCACGAATGCAGGCGGGCGTTAATAACCGCTCCAAGGTTTTCCTTGAGATCGACGGGAAAGTGAGGAATATCAGGATAAACAGCTTGAATTATCCTGTCATGGACATCGAGATGCTTGAGGATCTGGTCCAGGCGATCGTGAGTGTCCTCTCTCTCCAGGAAGAAGGGGTAACTGTGATTAGGTCCACAGACGGGGATAACTTCACCATGGGGTTCGATGCCTCCTGCCAGAGAATACGGGAACAGGACTACTTCCGCGAGATCATATCCATAACGTCCACACTTGGGAATCTCATCTCGACCTCCAGAGAGCTGTTCGTCACTATGATATCAGGAACGTGTCTGGGCATCGGTCTTGAAATAGCGCTGCTCTCTGATTATACCTACTGCACCAGGGGAACTTTGTTTGGCTTCCCTGACATACTGTTCGGAATGCCCTTTCTTGCCCTGGACCCCACGAGGAAGATATACGGGACCCAGCTGCAGAAAACCATACTGTCGGGAGACCTCTTCGGGGAGGAGATGGCAAGGCGGCTGGGCATCATATCTGGCGTTGTCGATGACTCTGATTCTATATCCCGCCTTATCCCGGACATAAACAGCTACCTGAACCACAGGTACAAGGGCATTGCCACGGCAGGGCTGGGGAACTACCATGCCATGCTTCCGTTGCTATATGACCCGGGAAGAATAAGGCTGAAACAGTTAGAGGAGCACAGGGCGTCAATCGGGAGAGGCAACCACTGAGGTGCTTTTCTCCGTTCTCCTTGCAAAGTAAATGCCCGCGAAATAGAGGCATATCATGGGTGCTGCCATGACCACCATGGTGAATCCTGTAACCCCGGGAGAAAATATCATGCCGAATACCAGTGAAGCCACGACGGCATATCGCCAGTTTTTGGACCAGTAATCCGAGGACACAACGCCGAACCGGGTGAGAGCCACCATGAAAACCGGAACTTCGAAGGACAATCCGAATGCGAGGGTGTAGACCAGGAGAAATGAGATGAATGAAAGCGGTGTCATGCTGTCAAGGGCACCAAGCCCTATACTGAAATCGTTGAATATCCTGAAAAGTTCAGGCGCAACGATCCAGATGCCCATGAATGAACCCAGCAGGAACAGGACCGTGGCGGGGAGCACAATGTACCTTATGGTCATGGTCTCCTTTGGCTTGAGTCCGGGTGCTATGAATCTCCAGGCGTGATAGGCGATGGCCGGCATGGAAAAGATAAGGGACAGGAACATGCACACATAGAAATCAGCCACTATGCTGTCCGTCGGCTTCACATTTATGAGAACAGCGTTGTGAGGCAGCACATGCGCTTCCAGCAACTGCAGGAACTGCGCTCCTGAATTGTCAAAAAAATCGGGGTAGGGGTAAGGTATCACCACCCCCGATAATGCTGTGAAGTTTATGCGGAAATCAAGGAAGAAAATGAAGAAAAATATGAAATAGTAGAGTACCCTGATTACCCTGTACCTCAGTTCCTCAAGATGCCTGATAAATTCAGGATTGTTTACCAGTTCCTCTAGCATTCATCAGCTCTTCAGCTTTTCCGACATCTCTATCTTAAGTTCGTCGTCCGTCTTGTTTGTGGTCTCTATACCAAGATTCCTGGCGGCTTCCCTCACTGAAGGCTGGGAAGCTGCGGCCGCCGCGGGTGCTGCAGCAGCGGTCCTGATCTCTTTTTCAATCTCCATCTTTCCCCTGCTGAACTCGCCAGTTGCCTTACCAAGGCTCCGGGCAAATTCCGGAATCTTCTTTGCACCGCCAAACAGGACCAGCACTACGACAATTATGATAAGCCAGTCGGTAGGCGAATCAAACATGCTTCTACATAGGTTATACTTATTTATAAATTTATGATAGTGGCCTGAAGGTACCCGTCAATGCGAACAGGACTCTACAGAGATCATAGCCTCTTCTTGTTCAATGAAGTTTTCAGGTTACATGGGTTAGCACGCTGAACAGCACGCTTATGGATCAGCAGTCAGAAATCCAGTTCCACGTTGAATTTAATGTTCCTGAACAGATCTGCAGACTTCTTTATCCTGTCCTTTGTCTCCTGCTCAACCTTGCCCAGGGATATGGCCATGTTCTTTTTCGGTTGATGCAGAACCAAAAAACCCACGGTTCGGTCGCTGGGCATGATCTGATCCTTTCTGGCAAATTTCTCAATGAACTCCGGGATTTCTTCCAGAATATGTGGACTATCGATGACCTGGGAAATGTATTCCAGCGACTCTGGAACCCGTGAAAGTTCCACGCAGATTGTGGACGGGTGGTAGTTCTCAAGGATTATGTTGTACATAAGACAGTCAGTCAAAGCTTCACCTCCTCTCGCTTCCCCGATCCTTGAAGGTGCGGCCTGAGATCATGGAGATCGACGTCATAGGGTCTGTTGTATGCGCCTTTCATCGATCTCCTTCTCCAGTGCCTCTGCGAACCGGTCGAGTTCATGCACACTCTGTTTCTCATCCCTGTTTCTGACACTTACGGTGTTGCTTTCAGCTTCCTTTGCGCCAACAACGACGATGTAAGAGGGCCTCAGCCTCCTTACGTTCCTTATCTTCCTGTTCATGGTCTCATTGGAATCGTCAAGCACAGTCCTTATCCCCCTGGCTTTAAGTGCCTCTGCTACCTTCTGACCATACTGGGAAAAAGACTGACTGACCGGCACCACATAACACTGCAGTGGGGAAAGCCATGTCGGCAGCCTGCCGGCATAGCTTTCAAGCAGGATTACCAGGAATCGCTCGTAACTGCCGTATATGGCCCTGTGGACCATAACCGGAGTCTCCTTCTTTCCCTGTTCGTTTATGAAGCTGAGTTCAAAGTTGATGGGCATGAAGAAGTCCAGCTGAACCGTGGAAAGCTGCCAGCTGCGGCCCAGTGCATCCTTAACGTGGATATCGATCTTGGGGCCATAAAAAGCGGCCTCTCCCGGGAATTCCTTGTATGGTATACCATTGGATTGGAGGGCCATCCTCAGTGCATCCGTTGCAGCATCCCATCTCCTGAAGTCTGGTTCCAGCCCGGTGGATCCGCATGCAGGGCACCTCAGTTCCTCAACCGCAGCCTTCCTGATATCAGATATGGTGTTGCAGCTATTGCAATGATACGATATGAGGTAGTTGTCGTAGTTTTCCTTATCAATGACACTCAGGTCGTAGATCATCTCCGGGCTTTCAAAGAAAGCGGAAAACGCTTCCCTCACCATGGCCAGGACAGCGGTTATCTCTGCTACCATCTGATCCATTCTGAGGAATGCATGTCCGTCGTCTATGGTGAACGCCCTTGGTCTTGTCAGTCCGCCAACCTCACCGGATTTCTCGTATCTGTATACCGTACCTGCTTCGAAGTACTTCACCGGGAGGTCCCTGTAGCTGTACATGGTACGCTCGAATATGGTGATATGGCCGGGGCAATTCATGGGTTTAATGGCATATGAATCACCGTCGCTTAGCTGGAAGAGGTACATGTTATCCTTGTACTTTGCATAATGGCCGGACTGCTTCCACATGGTGTCCTTGAACAGATGAGGAGTCCACACCTCCTGCCAGCCATATTTCTCGTTGAGGTTCTTCATGAATCCCACCATCATGGATCGGATCCACTGACCATTGGGGGCATATAGGGGAAATCCCGGGGCCCGCTCGGAATTGAAGGTGAAAAGGTCCATTTCCTGCCCGATCTTCCTGTGATCTCTCTTAAGGGCTTCATCCCTCATTGCAAGGTAATGCTCAAGGGACTTTCTGTCTGGAAAAGCGGTTCCGTAGATCCTGACCATCTTCTCCCTGTTCACGTCTCCCAGATAGTTCGTCGAAGCCACTGAGAGGAGTTTAACCGCCCCCAGATAGGACGTGTCAGGCACGTGGGGTCCGGTGCAGAAATCCTCAAAATCTCCCTGCCGGTACACGGTAGAACGCTGTCCGGGCTTGACCTTTGCAACTATCTTGTCCAGTTTGAACCTGTTCTGGGCGAACTTCTTCTCAAGGTCTTCGCGGGTCATCTCAATACGCTCAATCTTCAATTTCCGGGCAGAAATCTCCTTCATCCGAGCCTCTATCTTTCCAAGGTCTTCCAGGCTGATGGGATCCATCTGGATGTCATAGTAGAAACCATCTTCGGTGGGAGGGCCGGCATTAAGCTTTGCATCTTTGTAGATGGAAAGGACTGCCTGCGCGGTGAGATGTGCTGCAGAATGTCTCAGAATTCGAAGACCATCCTCGGTATCGGCACTTATCAGTTCAGCTTCCTCATCGCGGTCCGGAATAAATGACAGATCAACCGCAGTGTCCCCGATCCTGGCGGCTACAATTTCAGGCAGCAGCTCCCGGGGGACGGATTGAGCTATGGGGGTTCCCTTTTTCACCTTGATCTTCTTTTCTTTTTCAGGCATCTGTTAACCACTCTTACCATGGAACGAGATTGGCGCCGGCTGTCTTGACGGCATCTCTGAAGTCCTCCGATCTCATAATTCTTATTATATTATCCATGTCAATGCTGAATGGCCTGTCTGCCTCTATCTTTGGAACAAGCATCCTAATCATGCCGCTCAGATCCCTGATCCTGGGAGAAATTTCATCCTCAATGAAATATAGGCCCTGGTTGGCAACGAGGAACTCAATTGCAATGATCCTCTCCAGGTTCTCAACAATCTTCGAGAGCTTCAGTGCTGAGGTCATGCCCATGCTCACATGATCCTCCTGGTTTGCGGAAGTGGGTATGTTGTCGGCAGACGATGGAAAACAAAGAACCTTGTTCATGTTGCACAGTGCTGCTGCTGTGTACTGGGGTATCATAAGACCTGAATTGAGCCCGGAATCCGACGTTAGAAACGGAGGAAGTCCAGAGAGCTTTTCATCCACCATCCTTGCGATTCTCCTCTCAATCATGTTACCCAGGTCGGTGAGGGCAATGGCAAGAAAATCGCATACAAAGGCCACAGGTTCTCCATGGAAATTGCCCGCCGATATCACGTCATCGTCAACCACAATGGGATTATCGGTGGTTGAGTTGATCTCATCCGCCAGAACAAGAGAGGAATAGTTTACCGTGTCTAGAACGGCGCCATACACCTGGGGCATGCATCTTATGGTGTATGGATCCTGAACCTTGCTGGCGGTATGCTTCTCTATGTTCCTGCTTCCGCTGAGCACGTCTCTCACAATGCGTGCAACCACGCGTTGCCCCTGATGTTTTCTGGTGGCTATAGCCTGGTCTGAGAAGGCTCTCAGGGTTGCCTTCAAGGCCTCCATTGACATGGCGGCTGAGGCTATACCTTCCTCAAGGAGCCTCGCGGCTCTTCCCAGTTCTACGGAAAGTATCCCGGATATTGCGGAAGTGCCGTTTATAAAAGCGACCCCGTCTTTCTCCTTCAGCTTCAGTGGCCTGATACCCGCAGATGCGAGAACTTCTGATGCGGGAACTGTCGATCCGTTAACAAAAAACTTTCCCTCTCCCATCAGTGCGAGGGCAATGTGTGCAAGCGGGGCCAGGTCTCCACTTGCTCCAACGGAACCGTACTCAGGCACTTCCGGGAATAGTCCCTGGTTCAGGGCAACAACAAGGCTCTCAACGACTTCCCTGCTCACGCCCGAGAATCCTCTTACAAGGCTGTTGAGTCTCACCAGCATAATGGCCCTTACATGCTCCTGGGAGAGAGGATTCCCAATCCCGGAGGCATGGCTCCTGATAAGATTCTCCTGAAGAATGACCGCCTGGTTCCTGTCTATTTTGACGTTGAGAAGGCTGCCGAATCCGGTGTTAATCCCGTATGCAGTTTTGCCCGAATTAATGATCTCATCAACAGTTTTCCTGGATCTGAGCACGCTTTCCCATGTCTTTCCCCCAATCCTGACCTCTTCCAATCGTGAGGACACCCCCACCACCTGATCGATGGTCAGGGATTCTCCGTCAAGGTCTACCATGGACTAGGAAAACACCAACGGGGCTATATTTTCTTCCTTTCAGCCCGATACCTCCTAAACTGAAGACATACTGTCTTGACGTCCCCAAATTCACGCAGGTCAATTACCCAGCACGTACAGCATGGTACTTGCTACATTCTGGTCCTGGAAATAGGAGACTCCAAACCATGTGAAACTGTCAAGGAAGCCTGTGTGAAGATCAGGGAAGACATAGAGGTTGTTATATCCCAGATACGTCGCTGAATTCACAGACACTACGCCGTCATTCGCTCCATTGAAGAACAAATATCCCCACCACGGATCATAGTTACCGGCAAATACGGTCCATACAAAGCCAGGGTAGTTGCTGAAGGCATTTCCAAGGTTGTTTTGAAGGCCGGTAAGGAAGGAAGACCCACCAACCATCTGATAGGCTTCATAACCCACGATTCCGGAAAGACCCAGGTATTGTGCGACATTTGCAAAGGGGGAACCGCCAAATGGTGAGGCTATGAAGATCACATTTTTCAGGCTGATGTACGGATTGTAGTAGTGCTCAAGCGCATAGAGTGTGACTAGGCCGCCCATGCTGTGTGCGACTATGTCCAGGCTGGTAGTGCCCGAGGTGAATACCCTGGACATTGCCATTCCCAGTTGGGCGCCAATATTCTGGATTGGAGTGTTAGCCGTTCCGAAGAATGAGGAATTGGTGTAGGTATATCCATTACTGAAGGTTATGGTGAACTCCCCGTAGTAGGAAACCACGCCGACGGTATAACCCGCAGAGATCAGCTGGCTCTCAAAGTTGACGCCGCATGTCCATGTTCCGGAACTTGGAGTTCCTGACGTGTCTCCAGGACTATAGCCATGGACCAGGATAACATATGTGTTCGGGGAAGCAGGGGCATAAAGCGGAGCTGCCGCAGAGGCGCCTGAACCGGAATACAGAGGGGCCGAAATCCCCAGGAAGAGCAAGGCAACCATTATCACCAGACTGGAATATTTCCTCAAAGGTGAACCCATGGGTAGAGACTATGCTGTTGGAGTGATATAAATGTTCTCTTTGATAAATCGTTCAGAAGGAACATTTTTGTTTGCAGGCGCTTTAGACTGGCTCATGTGGGACTTTGTTGTGGTTGGAGCGGGCCATATAGGGAAGGAGATAGCAAAATTTCTCTCCGGAAGAGGTAAATGCTTGCTTGTGGATCGTAATTTAGAGGCCCTTGGAGGATGGAATAGATGCGACGTCTTGCACGGCTCTGTTGAGAGCACTCCAGAATTGCCTTCCATGGGTGCATTGTTTATAACCGCCCTTCCAGGCAGTGTTGCTCTGAAGACCATAGAACGACTTCTCGAGTCGGGCAGTAGAGTGATCGACGTCTCATTCTATAAGGAGGACCCCGCGATGCTTTCAGGGCACATAAGAAACAACGCGCTTTACGTCCCAGACTGCGGTTTTGCACCTGGCCTTTCCAACATCATTGCAGGACATATGGTCAGACATCTCGGCGCGGAATCACTGGACATATTTGTTGGCGGAATTCCAGTAAATCCCAGGAAACCTTTTCTTCACAGCGTGACCTGGAGCGTGGAAGGGCTTATTGATGAATATGTTCGCCCGGCCAGGTTAATCGTGAAAGGGAAAGCAGTGGAAAGGGATCCTCTTGATGAAACAATCAATTACAGCGCAGATGGGATCGGTGCATTGGAAGGCTTCTATTCTGACGGGCTCAGAACCATGCTTACGACCTTGGGGATCAGCAGTCTGCGGGAGATAACGCTCAGATATCCCGGCCACCTGGATCTGATGAGAAATCTCAGAGAAATGGGATTTTTTGACAATGGAGGAAATCCCGGACCCAGGAAAGTAACGGAGTCTATCTTCGCCCGTTACTCGGATCCCAGGGACATCTGCATACTTGATATGTTCTCCGGAGGGAGGGAAGATCACAGGGTACAAATCAGGGACAGCGGGTCTCCGGAGATGTCCTCAATGGCAAGGCTCACGGGTCACACAGCAGCACTCGTCGCTCTAAGCATACTGGATAAACCTGAACTCAGGGGGCTGATACCACCGGAAGAGCTTGCCTCTGACAGGGGGATGATTCAATACGTCCTCGATGGTCTCAGGAAAGAAGGCGTGAGCATTAAAGTCTCATGGTGAAATGGGAGAGGCGCAAGGCGTTCAGCATAAATGCAGGTGCCGGGATTTGGACCCGGGTCGAAAGCTTGGAAGGCTTCCGTGCTAGACCAGTCTACACTACACCTGCGCAGTTTGCTGAGATGATTTGGATTTATTTAGCCTTTTCATGGGTCGTGACCAGAGGAATACGGAAGAATGCCGCTCAACCATGACAGTTAGAATGTAAGTTGTGGGCGGGCTTTAAAGGCTGATCACACTATATCAGCGTGAAACTCATGCTGTTGCTGGCAGAGCCGCTAGAAACAGTTATGGTCATATCGGCAGGATAAGTCTGGCTGATCTCCTTTCCATTTACAAGACCGAACGTGACATAACCCGATGTTGTGTTGTAAGCAGAAGTAAGCGAGTATACTTTACCACTGAAACTCTCGGAAACAGAATAGGATGTAATAGGCTTCATATACGACACATGCACCCCCAGATCATAATATCCACCATAAATGACGTAAGTGTTGGAACCACTCTGGTTAAGTGTCTGCCAGGTGCCGCCAGCCATCTGGAACTGGGGGGAGGAAATCTGTGGTCCTGAGGCAACGCTCAGCGGCGGGTTCAGAAATATCACCCAGAACACCAGCCACACGATCAGATACTCCATCACAAGGTAGAACCAGTGGGAACCGCGCTTGGGCAGCGGCACCCCCAGGACTCCAAAAATCTGCTTTAGGAATAGCGCTATTACGAAGAACAGAAGGACTGCAAAGTACCAGAGGCCTATGGTCAGGAAGTACCCTGAAAGAAGGCCAAGCAGTGCACCAATTATGAAAATCAGAATTATGCCCTTGGCTCTGTCTTTCTCGCTGCGGAGGAACTCTTTCTCATCGAACTCCGGCTCCTCAAATACGGGCTCTGCCTTATCCTTGGCCATTTAACCCGACCCTATACAGCTTCTATTAATGAATTTAACGCGTTCGCCGGATCGCTGGAAAGTACAACGCCTGATGCGATCAGTATACCAGATGCGCCCAGTTCCTTAGACCTGACAACGTCCCCGGCAGTCTTGACGCCGGCTCCGACCAGCAGCTCCACATGATTTTCCCTGCAAATCGCACTGGCCTCAGAAATGATTTCTGGTTTTGCCTTTGAAACAGATATGTCACCCCCAATCAATTCAGGTGGCTCGTAGGCGACAAACCCCGGTTTCATTGAAGCAAAAGCCCTCACCTCTTCAAGGTTTTCAGCGCAAATGTACAGCTGAAACTTCTGTCCACTTGTTCCTTCCTGGAGGTCTTTAACGGTTGATGCGCTGACTCTCTTTTCGGAATGATTCAGGAGTGAGCCTGCAACTCCGGAAATCTTCAGAAATTCGACGGAAAGGCTCCCCGTGTAAGCACCCATGGAGAGAGTATCCACAGATTGGGCGATTATTCTTCCCGGAGCTATGGACACAGAACTCCTGAGATCAGAAGGCCCGACAGCATAATAGACATCGACACCACTCTTCTTCTTGCATGAAACCAGATTCTTCAACATCCTGTCACAATCGGGTCCTGATGACTGTCTGTAGTGTTTGAAATTGACTATTATGGTGAATGTCATTAGATGAGATCGCCGATGATATGATAAATTTAACATCCATGTTCTTCATAGCGGTAACATCCCGTAACCAAAATATCAACAGTGCGGAATTCATCAGAACGGTGAAATGCTACAGTGTTTTGATCAGGGGTTAAGTGAAGTCATCGATGAACGTAAGAAGAATAGTGCTCGACGTGGACAAGTCGCTCAACAGGCCCACTCTCATGGAACTGGCCTCGGCGATTGAAAATGTTCAGGGTGTAGAAGCACTCAATATATCCGTGAACGAAATAGACATGGAAACCATGGGTACTGTGATAGCCATTGAAGGGACGAAGATAAACGTGGATCAGCTAATAACTGCCATAGAAGATACAGGATCTGTTGTACACTCAATAGATGAGATTGCGACGGGCGCAAGGATACTTAGCAGCGTGCAAACCCGGCAATGAAGAACAGTCTGCTGTTTCCCATGGCCATCGGGATAACCGATGGAATAATCACAACACTGATGCTCGCAACTAACTATATTGTGGAAGCAAGGGTTATTAGCCTCCTGCTCTCACTGAGGATAGCCGCTGGTTCAGCACTGGTGGGTAGTTTCAGCTATTTTGTTGCAGAATATTCCTCGCTCAGGGAGGAACTTGCAAGGATATCAAGGCATCTCGGCCTTTCTAACCCGTTATTCCTGATCCGCAGCAAACCAGGCAGAGACATACTTGAAGAGGCCATAGCAGCTACCGGTATCTCAGGAGGTTTCAGCTTCTCGGGGTCTTTCTTCCCGCTGTTCGTGGCAACGGTCTTTCCCGGTAACGCAATACTGTCTTTATCCACGGCAATTATTGCGCTTGGTGCTACGGGGGTGGCCATAGCCAAGTCTGTGTCTGGGAACGTTTATACATGGCCTGTCTCTATGATGTCCATAGGAGCACTGGTAGCCTTCGCGGGTAACCTTCTGCACCTGATCTCCTGAGCAGCTAGTGACTTCTCAACTGTCTCCTGAGCACCTTACCAATGAGTGACTTGGGAAGCGAGTCCCTGAACTCTATGATCCTGGGGAGCTTATACACGGCAAGGTACTGCCTGCAGTGGTCAACAATCTCTTCCTGTGTCGCCTGTTGCCCCTGCTTCAGGACGATAAATGCCTTGACCGTTTCACCCCTGTGCTCATCTTTCTCTCCAACGACTGCGACCTCTTCAACTTTCGGGTAGGTCCTTATTACATCCTCAACCTCGTTCGGATAGACGTTGTACCCTCCAGCAATGATTATGTCCTTCTTTCTGTCTATGATGTAAACATAGCCGTCCGCGTCGACCTTGGCGATATCGCCTGTATAGAGCCAGCCATCTCTCAGGGCCCTGCCGGTCTCCTCGGAGTTGTTCCAAAACCCCTTCATGACCTGGGGCCCATTTATGATAAGCTCCCCGGGCTGTCCCAGAGGCACTTCCTTTGTCCCAGTTTCAAGATCGACAACCTTTTCATGCGTATTGGGCACCGGAGGCCCGATGGATCCGATCCTTCTCAGGTTAGGGTCAAGTGGGTTGGCATTGGTGACGGGCGAAGCCTCGCTGAGGCCATAACCCTCAATGATGACCGCTCCTGTTCTGGCCTCAAACGGGTCCTGGAGTGTCTTGGGGAGAGGCGCTGCGCCAGAAAGACAGAACTTCAGTGAACTGATATCATACTTGGCTATGTCCTTGTGCGCCAGGAATGAGTGATACATTGCGGGAATGCCGGGGAAAGAATCGGGCTTTTCTCTTTGTATGGTTTTAAGGATTGTATTGGTATCCCTGGGGTCCGGAATCATGATTATCTTGCAGCCCGTTGCTAAGGGGGTAAGCATGGCGGTCATCATGCCATATACATGGAAGAACGGTATTGCCGAGAGATAAGAAATACCATCACGGTACTTGGGCGGCACCCATTCTGTCACCTGGTATACGTTTGAAACAAGATTCTTGTGGGTAAGCACAGCAGCCTTTGGAACCCCCGTAGTCCCGCCTGTGTACTGAAATACCATGGGATCTTCCGCCGTGTTGATATCGACAGGGTTGGCAGGGGGAAAGTCCTTCTTCATTATGCTGCGGTACAGCCTTATATTTCCATCCTCCTTAACCTTCTTTCCTGTTCTCTTAAATGCCCTTATGAGGCTGTACATGAAGCCCAGACCTGGCGGGAGAAAGTCCTGGGCCCTGGTAACTATGACACTGGTAATGGGTTTGGGATAAAGGGTAAGTGCCTTGTCCACGAAGTCATCCAACACCACTATGGTAGTGGCACCAGAGTCCTCAATCTGATGCTTAAGTTCAATCGGCGTGTACAACGGGTTTGTCTGTACCACTATGCCGCCCACCTTAGCTACAGCAAAGAAAAATACTGCAAAATGAGGTATGTTGGGGAGCATGAGTGCTATTCTGTCACCCTTCTTTATGCCGGAAGCACTAAGGTACCCGGCCATGTTGTCCACAAGGTTTCTTAACTCGGCGTAAGTGATTTCCCTGCCATAAAATGAAATTGCAACCCGGTCAGCATACTGGGTGGTAGACCGGTCGATTATTTCACCAAGAGATATATCGGGAATGACTATCTCGCGCCTCGCCCACTCGGGATACGGTTTCTTGAATACTGCTTCATATTGGTTCTCAGAAGAAATTTCCATCCGCAATCAATGGATTATCAATTTAAAAACTTAATGGAAACTAATCCCTCGAATGAGTTAAGGTTATGTTTCTGGCTGAGGGGCGGCTGTATGTTTTGAAAAGGCGCTAGCATTGGGCACCAGATCACTCTCATATGTGGTCTATTCTGTTCTCATGATGATGTGAAATCCGAATTGTGTCCTAACTATCCCTGATATCTCTCCCTTATTCAGGGAAAAAGCAGCTTTCTCGAACTCCTTCACCATCTGCCCTCTTCCGAAGAATCCAAGGTCTCCCCCCTTCTTCCTTGTTCCATCAATGGAATACTGCATGGCCACCTTCGAGAAACGCTCGCCTTTGCCTAACTTTTCAACAACCTCTCTGGCTGTATTCTCCTTTTCGACCAGTATATGAGAGCATCTTATTTTCTCGGGCATGAAAAGCAATGGCAATCACACATATAATCCATGAAACAATGGAATTGAGAGAAGATACAGTCTCAGAGAGTACTCATGATGGACTCTTCCCCTGTAAGGTCCCTTCTCTCATCAAAACCCTCGTCGAGATAATGCCAGTGAGAAACAACAGGCTCACCTCTCTTCCAGCAGAGATAGGCGGGCATGTTGTTGATGACCGCCGGAAAGTCAAAGGTCATCATGGACTGGTCCCGAACCAGTATCCTCTTTTGGACTATCTCTTCCATAATATCCTGGATGGCAATTGAAATTTCTTCCGCGGAATCCAGATCTCCCAGGTTCATGGCCCTCATTTCCTTGGGACCGAGATCTTCCAGTTCGTCAAGTTTCTCCTTGAGCCAGGCCAATGTTTCCTCCACAGATTTCAGGTCAAAATAGCCATTTTCTGCCATGAATCTGCAAGGATGCGGAGGTGGCAAATAATGATAACATTTTCCAAAAACCCGGATCGCATTTTCGGTATTCTCTCAGACAAGTCCACCTCACCACCTTCCTGGGAACCCTTTCTTTTTAACGGATAGCATTTGGGGAAATGTAAATGTCTTATGGCTATTCCTGAAAATCTATCATTCTTATCCATGCATCGCGGTTAAGATAAGTTCTTGGTTGCCATACAAACATAAGGGGCACATTGCCCTCCAGGTATCCGTACAACTGAAGATATAAGGAAAGGACATCTGCATAGTCCCTGGTCCAGGAAATAACGTAAAGAACGTTATCGAAACTCCACCGAGTCAATAAATGTCTCTCCCTGAAGACAGGGAGTTCGCGGAGGTTACGCTCCAAGTCCCTCTTACGCCCATTCTCTACTGAAAAGCCCATCTGAAGCAGCAATATGTCTCCCACAATGGGATTTCTCACGCTAAACTCGATCTTGAACAGCCCTGATCGGGCAAGAGATTCATACTCCCTGTACAGCCTATCCCTCCCTATACCGGTTTTTGTTGAAAGATTATTGAGAGGAATGAGTGGGTCCCTGACGAGTTCTTTCAGGATATTTCTCATTATGGCCTTTCGGTACCTGCTCATGTTCCCAAAATTACGGTATTCAGTGTCAGATTTTGGAGGGAAAATAAAAGACCTTCCGCGATAAATTTCACTGAAAGAATCATTTATTTCATTAAGTCTGGCAAGCGTATCGTTGAGGGCACTTTCTCTCTCATAAAGAATATTGAAAGATATCACAGGAATCAATCCCATAGGTCCTAACCCCAACCCCCGCTGGACCAGTTCAACATTTGGAATTCTACTGAGTTCTATGAATTTATCATCCCGCATGAGAGGATCATCCCTATAAATGACAGAAGCCATGGAATGAGAAAAGACTGAAGGATCCACTATGAATCTTGGGACAAAGGAATTTTCAACGAGTTTAAAGTATTTCAGGACACGATTCTTGGATGGAACGTTAATCTGAATACCATCACTTATCGCACCTTGCCGCTCTTCGCGTATCCTCTGATAAATCCAATAGTAAGTGGGTCTTTTCACGTCCCCTTCTGGCCATGATTCAAGTGAATCATTGCCTGGCCATTGCAGGTGTCTTATTATGTCGATGACGAGGTCAGTATCCAACGGGGCATATAAACAAAAACGCACATAAAGTTGTTGATGTAGGGCCAGCGTTAATCTCTGTTTTTGGCACCTCGGCACTGGTTCCATTCACTCAACGTACTTCCGGCAAGCACTTCCAACCATTTTATCAGCCCTACCAGCGAATGTGAACCATTTATATTTACAGCCTCCCTTATCACCGATGTAATTTCCACTTCCGAGCAAGATAGTCCCGCCTGGAGGACATGATTATCATTATCGGGCATCTGAAAAGTGATAGTAACATCTTTTCCCTTTTTATTCTCTTTCCTCTCCTGCGCAAAGTCGTTTCATGTTCGACTCTGAATGTATGAACACTTTTTTCACTGTGTCATTCTGCCTTTACATTTCCAGGCTATCTTCTGCATCTGGCATGGGACCGGAGAGTGGGATTGAAAATCCCATTGCCTTCGTTCCTGCCTGTACTGAATTGTGTCTCAGCCTTTATGAGAAGGCCTTGATGAAGGTTTATTTCCATTTATTTGCCCATATTTCAGCCCCCAGACGCGATAGAACGAACCATCTGCAAATCCGGTTCATAATATTATGCGCTGAGACGATTCCATGCCTGGCAGCCATCGCGTTACGCAGTTTCACGAAAGTGCAAAAAATTTCCCATCTATCCCTCTCCCATTTACAAACTCCTTATAACTATCTGTCTTCAAATCGTAAAAAGTTCCAAAAACTGAGAGAGTACATATTTATATACGCAAACGGTCAAAGTCACGATGTATAAGACCGCTGGCCCAAAGCTGCTCTCTATAATAGTCGTTTTCCTGATGATTGCGTCCGGACTGATGATCATGATGCCTAACGCTTTCGCGAACTCCAATCCCTCAAAGTCAGGGGATAATAGTGCCACTGCCATTAACGTCTCGGCAGGAAACACAGAGAAATCCACCGCCGCACGTCAACCGAATTCTGTACCTGGAAACCACGGGGTAAACATACCGTTACGATTCAGAGGTCTAAACAAGGGTGTCCCAGTAACGCCATGGTATAACCCCTCTACCGTACTAGGTTCAACCACGACAAATCAAACATTGTACTATGACTGTATAATGCAAAATGCAAAAGAGCATAACATCTCGATGAAGGATATCTATCTCCCCAACCTAAACGCCGGCTCCATGTTCAACAACCTTACCAATTCCTCCTATATCCCTGTGGGTCCCTCATCCATGGGAGTATCAGACCATGGCGTTGACAATGTTTCTGGAACTTTGACTCCCTACACCTATAACACATCGAGCTTCGAAGGAACATTCACTGCAAATAGTTTTAGTTCGATCGCTCCTAACACCGCGACTCCATCCAATGTGTCGATCCAGCTGAATGCTGTCCTGAACAATGTCACGCTGTTCGGCGCTTCCAAATATGATTTCTGGACACAGAACGTGATTTCTTACTCCACAAGAACCCACCAGCTCTGCTTTATCGACAACATCTGGAACTTTACAGGACAATCATTTACTGAAAATTCCATATATAGTCACGGACCTGGTGGCGTGATTACTACAGGTACGGGTGGATTTTATTACGCTCTTGGTCCCACCCTTACGGTCTCTTATCCGTTCAGTGTCACTCTCTATCTCAATTCCACAGTTATTGCGGGCAGATCGGCGGTGTTCTTCAACTACTCAATATCTTCCGGCGGCGTGACCACATCCTCATCCTATGATGAGGTAATTTTCAATTCGACTTATGGTCAGCCATCGGGATTTTCTGCAAGAGCTCCGGATTACGTGGTAAGTGGAACGATCGCTAATCCATTGAACAACCTCCCGAACGACGCTGAACTCATAATAGGAGGTCCGGGCGGGGGAAGCGGAGCCAACGTATATACACTCAACGGGACTTTTCGTCTCCAATATTACAACAAGACAACCGACGCATATTCAAACATAAGGTCGGCATACGATTTTGGGATGGACACCGGTGAATCATCTGACGGTGTTGCTGTGTCATGGTCAAACTCAAAGGCCATACTGAACGCAGGTCCTTCACTGCTATACGGGATGTGGAATGTTTCGTCTGTTACATCGATGAAGACTTATTCGGGCACCATTTCACCCTCAAATGCGCTCCTCTTTGTCAACAACGGAAGCAAGATTGACAACGCCACTGCTGCGTGGACACCAACCTCACTCTCGGGATCATTTTCGTTTGCGCTTCCGTCAGGGCCATACGTAGCTGAGGCGTTAATGAGCGAGTATGGAAACAGCACATTTACCCTCTCCACAAACTCAGTGATCACACTTTCCCCAGATACCGTGAATGGCGTTTACACTCCCCTAGTTGCAAGGTCTGAGGCGCAACTTGGAAACATTTCAAAATCAGGCACAGGCTCGTCCGCAAATCCTTACGTTCTGTTCAACACTGGGCCGAAAGACATAAGTTCTATTTTTGCAAAGGTCAACGACTATCTCTTCCCGGAGTTCCCAGGAATTTTGATTACCGATTCCAGCGCATATGTCGATGTTAACAACATGGAACAATTCAATGCATCCGGCAGCACTTCGTATGGGCAGTCTTTCAATGTCCATCTTCCTCTGCTATTCTTAAGTGATTCCAATGTCAATGTCAGCAATAGTGCTATTATGGGATCCGTAACATTTGCGGCTTCTTCAAACTATGAAGTAATCCATAATACTTTTTACTCTGCGGAACTTGTACTGTCAGGCAGCACCGGAGCCAAGGTAGGAAATAACACCTTCAACTTTTCTTCTCAGTCAGCGTTCACCGCACTGTGTTTATACAATACCACGCATTCAACAATCTCCGACAATGCTTTTTCAACGGGTTATTTCGTGTTTGGGGTCGTAATCCAATATTCTTCTAACATCTCCGTCAGAGGGAACGATTTCAAGGCAGTAAAAGCGTTTTTATTCGGAATGGAAATAATAGCATCGCCTCACATTTCGGTCTTTAACAACGTTATGTGCAACAATGGAGGTTTCATGTATGGTGTTTATTTATTTCAATCATCCAACTCAACCGTTGTGTCCAACCATTTATCCTTCATTCCTAATCCAGCTTCGCCGCCCACACAATCCTCATTCTTCGGCATCCTGGACTTCGAATCCAATCACACACTCATAGCGTCCAACACTCTCAAGAATGTTTCGGATGGCATTGTGATCCTTAATGGCAGCACGAATTATGTGTGGGGGAATATTATTTCCGGCAACATATCTTGCATTACGCCTACGTACGGTGTTCTCATAGGCAGTCCTGGAAATACGATCTACAATAACTTCTTTGGAGCCGGGATTTCCTATACTGCTGTTACATTTAACCCGAACTCAGCATCCATTTACTCAGCATCCATTTCACCATACCCGTTGATGGAAAGTTGGAACATAACAGACCAGAGTGCGAGCAATGCTCATACCTTTGACGGATACACACTATCTGGCAGCATCATTGGCACGTCCTATCAGGGCGGGAATTACTGGTGGAACTACAATGGTACCAAACCGTACAATGATGGCGGGATGATACCTCTGGGCGGCGATTACGTACCTTTGGTGTCGAACGTTGTAACGTTCTCTGAAACTGGGCTCCCCGTCAATCATGAGTGGAATGTTACCTTGAACGGAAGCAGTACTTCAGGTTCCAGGGGCAGCACAGTAGTCTTTAACCTGGTCAATGGGACATATTCGTTCCGCATCTCGTCCAAAGGCTTCGTGGCCTCTCCCCGCGAGGGAATGGTCTCTGTCACAGGCAGCATGACAGTCAGTTTAGTGTTTAAGAAGGGATTTGCTGTGAATTTCACGGAGTCAGGGTTTCCCAACGGCGGCTATAATTATTGGTTCATGACACTGAACGGTACTAAGAAGTACTCAAACTCGTCGGTCATTCAGTTTTATGAGCTGAACGGTACTTTGCAGTTCTCCACAGGGCCCGTTTACTCCAACTATTCTGTGGAGTATTTTCCACAGACGCAGAGTGGCTCTGTTACAGTATCCGGGTTTAACCAGGTTGTGCCCATAAAATTTGAAAAGGGAACTCAAATTACCTTTTTTGCAGTTAACCTGACAGTGGGGGCTCAATGGTCCGTAAGTCTTTCCAACGGCCAGACCTTTAACACGACCAGCAATATTATCTGCTTTTATGAGCCCAATGGCACATATCAGTACAGCGTAACTTCCGCGGAGGCCTCTATGCACCCAGTCGTGAACACAGGGATACTCATTGCGAGCGGAAACTCCATACAACAGCTGGTCTATTTCACGGGTCAGCCAATCTACAAAGTGACATTCGCTGAGAGCGGACTCCCAGCAGGTTCTGGTTGGTACTTATCTGCACGGGGCAATACCAACGGATACATCCAGTGGGATAACTTTACCTCCTCAATTTCCATGGTTGACTGGCTCATCAATGGTAGTTATAGTTATTCCGCAAACTCATCCAACAATCTGTATGCTGCTTTGGGATCATTTTCCGTAAATGGAGCGGCCATCACAGTTACCATAACGTTCAACAAGGCCTATCAGGTAACCTTTTCGCAAACAGGTCTGCCAGCTGGTGATGAATGGTATGTGTGTATTTTCAACGGGACTACTGGTGCATTTCTGCTTTCCAACAGTTCAGTCGGGCCATCCCTTATGTTTAGTCTCATGAACGGGTCCTATATTTACCAAATAAATGCGCCAGGAACAGGCCGGCAGGCAGTGCCATCATCTGCAACATTTACCATCAACGGGGCAGGAGCCACATTCGGAATTCAGTTCAAGAAGGCTTACCATGTAACCTTTTCGCAAACAGGTCTGCCAGCCGGCGACGGATGGTATGTGTATATCTTCAACGAGAGTACGACAACATATGTGGTTTCCAACAATTCCTTTGGAACATACCTGATGCTTGATTTAGCCAACGGATCCTATTCATATGAGGTATTCAGCTACAACTCGAGCTGGCATCCCTCTCCATCGGCAGGAACCTTCACAGTTACGGGGTCGCCCGTTTCAATCCCCGTCACGTTCTCCCAACAGCTTTACCGCGTATCATTTGTGGAATCAAAGTTGCCGGCCGGTACATTGTGGTATGTCAATTTGAGCAATGGCCTCTCAAATTCGTCCACATCGACGACAATCACGTTCAATCTCGTAAACGGATCATATACATACTTCATAGCATCCTCAAACAAGAATTGGGGGGCATCACCGTCTACTGGTCCTTTTACCGTGAATGGCAGTCCACTTTCCATTTCAACAACATTCTCTGAGACGAAATATACCGTCACATTTTCAGAGTCAGGCCTGCCAAGCGGCACCGTGTGGTATGTCAATCTTAGCAACGGAGCGAGTGGTTCCTCGTCCAGCGGCTTCCTGACATTTAGCCTCGTAAACGGCTCTTATACATACTACGTTTCAAGTTCCAATAAACTTTACGCGCCATTGTCTTATTCGGGCTCTCTGGACGTCAATGGAAGTGCAGTTCAAATATCCATCACATTTTCCCTCGTTGAATACCACATAACTTTCCATGAGAATGGGTTGCCGCCTGGCGTGACCTGGTACGTTTATGTCACTAACAGCACTGGACATGTATTTTCCTCCTCATCAAACACCAATGGGACCACACTTTTGCTCATCAATGGAACCTATACGTACACCTTCGCATCTGCAAACAAGGATTACTACAATCATACCATAGGGACTATGGTATTCTCCGGTGGTACGCCGTCAGTTGTTTCTGTCAAATTTATTCCGTATGTGTCAACGGTCACGTTCACAGAATCCGGCCTGCCATCAGGAACGGCATGGTATGTCAACCTGACAAACGATACAGGTTATGTGTTCAATGGACATTCAACAACATCCACTATAGTATTCAACCTGGTCAACGGTACCTATACATTTGAGAACTCCACTGCCGATAAGGTATACGCGCCATCCTCATATTCCGGCACGTTAACGGTATCAGGATCTTCAGTCACTCTCCCCACTGTTACATTCACCCCCCAGACATTCTCCGTCACGTTCACAGAATCCGGCCTCGCATCAGGAACATGGTATGTGAACATCTCAGGCTCTTCTAAGAGTGCTGCAGCAGGATCGGCCATAATCTATACCCTTTCCAACGGAACA
>JAKAAY010000005.1:0-15408 GCA_021802055.1 Thermoplasmata archaeon | reverse complement strand
CCAGACATTCTCCGTCACGTTCACAGAATCCGGCCTCGCATCAGGAACATGGTATGTGAACATCTCAGGCTCTTCTAAGAGTGCTGCAGCAGGATCGGCCATAATCTATACCCTTTCCAACGGAACATACTCATACACCGTATCAACCTCGAACAAGCTCTATCATCCATCATCATACACCGGATCGGTGACGGTAAGCGGGGTAACCAAGACAACGGTAACATTCGTCAAGACGACGTACACGGTTGAATTCACAGAATCTGGTTTGCCCTCCGGCACTCCATGGTATGTAAACATCACCGGTTTTCCATCGGGGCCCATCACGCATGATTCCTACAATTTCTCGCTGCAGAATGGTTCATACACGTATTCCATATCCACCTCTGACAAGGATTATGCTCCAAACGCATACACAGGATCGCTCACAGTCAACGGTCCGACTTCACCGGTGGCCATAACGTTCCTTCCCGTCACATACACAGTCACGTTCACAGAATCTGGGTTGCCCTCCGGTACTCCATGGTATGTAAACATCACCGGTCTGCCAACATCGGGGCCTATCACTCAAACTTCCTACAGCGTATCACTGTCCAATGGAACTTACATGTATTCCATATCCACCTCTGACAAGGATTATGCTCCAAACGCATACACAGGTTCAGTGCAGGTAACAGGTGCTTCAACCTCAGCGCCTTCCACATCCTTCACCCTCCAGACATTCTCCGTCACGTTCACAGAATCCGGCCTCGCATCAGGAACATGGTATGTGAACATCTCAGGCTCTTCTAAGAGTGCTGCAGCAGGATCGGCCATAATCTATACCCTTTCCAACGGAACATACTCATACACCGTATCAACCTCGAACAAGCTCTATCATCCATCATCATACACCGGATCGGTGACGGTAAGCGGGGTAACCAAGACAACGGTAACATTCAGCCAAAGTCCTTCAACTTCGGCTCCACCTTACGTTATCTACGCGCTGGTAGTAGTCATAGTGGTCATCGTGGCGCTTGCGTCCATAGTAGTGATCAGGAGAATGCACCGGTAGGGCGCTCCATCCGTGCATGTCTGGGCGAGAGGACCTTGTAAAAGAAAAAGAGAGCCGGGGCACGTCTAAACATAGCCGTGTTTCCCGGTAGTATTTGATTTTCCCTTTATATCAGCCTTCAGATACATTGCCCTTTATAATCCATTTCATACGGTATGCTATCGGTGAGACATCATGGAACCATGTGCCAGATCTTCTGCAAGGAGGTTACCCCTACGAGGGCTGAATTCTATAGCAGGAAGCCTGTTTCCCTCTACAAGACCTGGACTGGAACTGATTCCTGATCCCATTGGTTTCCTCCGCAAATGAATTGATCGAATGTATGTGCACAGTAATGAGACTGTATTCCAGCAGTTTAGACCATCCGCCATCTTCCCTGCAAGTATCCTTTATCCCAAAATTTTCAGTGTTTCGTGTACATGGCCTTTACAAACAACAACTGTTAATGCGCTTGCACATTCTGAAACGGATGATGCCAATTTCCAGTTTATAAGCAACTATGATAACAATATGAAGTCCTAAGATGCCGACCTATTTGTTTTGAGCCTATGCTTGAACTGTAAACGCCGGTCAAGATTTGTGCTGGATCGCCAGAATAAAATTTGTCCGCCCCATGTAATACTAGAGTCTTGATCTTGAGCGAAAATTTATGTGAACGTTGCTCCGTCCGATCGATCAAAAGCTATTGAAGCGATGGGTCAGGAGGTCTGAGAGGTTAAGGATCATCTGGAAAAACTTCTTCCCGTCCACATTAATAATAGATAGCGAGAACTGATTAGAATCACTCACTACAAACTGAAGAGAACTATTTTTAACTGCCCACAGATATGCACATAAGGTGATAGAATCGATTGAAGTTGTTCCCGATCGCAATGTTGAAACATACAAAATTCCGAAGAAAAGGGCATATTTCACCCATGGCACCACAGGCAAAATGAGCACTATCTCCGATTTTATCATTTGTGTCACTCCCGTAGGGAAGGCGAAGATGACATATACCAAAAAGGAAGAAGACATTCAGGCGATAATAGAGGATTGATAGGTGTGGTTTTAAGACAGTATACGAATGCCAAAGGTTTAGGGATTATTGTTACTTTTGTAATATTTGTCATAATACTTGCAATAATCTTTGCCCCCCTGCTCCCCTTATTTGAAAGGGGAACCTCTCCCGCGTCGTTTGGATTCCCGTCCTCTTCTGATATTTCGTCTGCATCGGGAGTCAACACTACTTTTGAGGAGCAAGGTAAACCAGCATCGACCAATTTAAACACTCTCTCTTATAATTCCGGCATTGTTTCAGGAGAAAATGTATATTATAACAGTACTGCCGACGGTTACTTTGAACTTTACGAGTTCAAGATGTCCGGCAATGTCAGCAGCGGTAGCTTGTATTCCCACTACCAGGCAAAGTATCATGCCATTTGGAGAGGCAACGAGTCCAAAGACAGCATGTCTAACAACCAATCTATTCTTGGATTCACCTACTTCTATTTTTCGGAGGTCGGACTCATCTCAGTTAAGCTTTCCGTTGGCTTCAGCGGAATTTATACGTTCCTCCTCGCATATTTTGGCAATGCAGCCGTTGACATTAATAATACAGCCGAGGCCGTTATAATGCAAATGTGAGTCCAGAACCGAGCATCCACGAACGGGGAGGAAGAAACAGGAAGACTATTTTGCGGGCCATGGGAAAAGGTACGATATTGGCGAAGGTATGGTTTTTCAAGTGAAGGTCTCATGTACGGCAGGAGTGAAAAACAGTAATTTATGCAATCATTTGACTTTTATGAATTTCATGCATGAACACTTGATACCTCATGAAAATAAGTAACAAATAAGGCGATCGTTATGGGTCTGTCACACAATTTAGCCGGTTTTGCCGCTGCAAATGAACTGACAAAGTTACCACTTCCTTTAGTTTGGGAAATAAACTGACATTGAATATGGGCTGCACCTATTTGGCCATGTCACCTATCACTGGAATACTTATGTTAACTCCTGTGTAAGCCTTATATCCGACGTAAATGCCATATAGGTAAAGCAGGAAAGCGAACAGATCGGTAAATATCGAGACTGGAAAAAACAGAAAGGCTGAAAATATGCCAATAATCGTTATTATTATGCCCAACAGGATAGACTGAACTGCGTGAAACCTGAGATTCCTGTCCTTCTCCGAGTAAAGTATATACACTATTATACCAGATAACCAAGTTAGAAGGTATGAAAATATGTACATGATTTTATCGTCTTTACTCAGGTCACCCACTTCTGCCCACTTCAATGGGGTATGACAACAGTTTGAATATAAACATTTCTGGTTCCCCATGTGCAAGGGCATTGAGACAATGCCGGTCATAAAGATCATGGAGTATCTGCGCTGTGAATGACATAAAAGATCGAAATTCAGATGCATGGAGAGGGGAAATAATAGAAAATGATACATGGCTTCACTCAACGGATCAAAGCGGGGTCGCTGTTAGGCAGTAAAACTTTTAAACATTCAACGATAGCTTTAGTGTGGACGAGCAGCGTTGGCAATCTATTAGAAATATTTTTTTTGAAGAACCACAAGCAACTGAAACTGGGTCAACTCGCAAAAATAATAATATCGTTGGCTTTTTCACAGACCTTTTGGGACTGGACGGACTTGACTATAAGGTTCTAAAGGAGATTATTTCAAACTCGCCAGTCACTAAAAAAGAACTGATAAGAAAAGTATCTGCGGGCGATGTGGAGATTGATCGATCGCTAAGAGACCTGGCACAGAAAAAGCTAATTGACTCATTCATCAAAAATGGCGTCGAACTTTTTTTCGTTGGTTCCCCTCCATCGCGGTCAGGAATTAAAAACAGGGTCTTCAACGGTCCAAATATACCACTGATCCAGCAGTTCGACTTATTGTGCGATGAAAACAGAATGAAGTCATTTTTCGAAGCGATAGATAGGGTGGTTAAACCGGGAGATGTGGTTTTAGATCTTGGTTCTGGCTCTGGCATCCTATCAATGCTCGCAGCTAGAAAAGCGAGAAAGGTGACTGCAGTAGAACTCGATCCTCAGATCGCGGAAACGTCCAGAATATTTATGAAGAATTCCGATTATGGAGACAAAATAACATTGTTAAATGCAGACGCCAGAGATCTCAAACTTAACGAGAAGGCGGACGTTGTCATTTGTGAGATGCTGGATACCGGGCTGATAGAGGAATCGCAAGTCGAAGTGATGAATTATGCAGTTGAAAATCTTGCCAAAAAGGATTTTATACCAATACCGTTGAAGGCGAAAAGCCACTTACAACTCATTCAGGCCAATTTTTCCTTTTACGGTGAGGTAATTTCTCTTCCATATTTCGAGGACAATAACACTAGAGAAAATTATGATGCCTTGTCAGATCCTGTCGAATACGATAACATAGATTTTAGGTCCCTAAATAACGCCTCCGTCGATAAAGAGGTGTCAATGCATGTAAATAAAAGCGGCAACTATAATGCTGTTAGAATTACCACTGTTATAGAATTGACTGAAGGGGTAAACGTTCATGGGTCGCCATGGCTCAATCCTCCCTTAATAATACCGGTTCGTCCTGGAGTGACTGAGGCCGATAACACAATAAAGGCAAGGATTGCATTCAATTATGGTCAGGGAGTGGAAAGATTGAAAATGGAGGTAGCTTAGGGTTGGAAAAAATCGCAGACTACATTAAGGAAACCATCGAAAGTTTCATGCTCAGGAATAGTGCCCCGGAGAGTATTGGATGGCAGGACTCTGTTCAGAATGAAGTAGGATTTTTAAAGGATATGGAAGCTCTTGAAACGTTCCTGACCCCCATCAACATGCTAAGTGCAGCTAAGCTCATTAAACCCGAGTTCGTGAACGCTGACCGGATAACCAGAGCCATAGCCAGTACGTTCAGTAGAACCGTTGAATTCATTGAAAACAAAGGGTTTCCCCCAAGTCCATATCTTGACAGGGAACTGGCCAGGGTGGGAATAGATTACAGCAATACTAAAATAAATTTTTCAGACTCTGTTAGTTTTTTCATCACGCTATTTGCCGACATATGGGAGTTTTCTGCAAATTCTAAAGGCCAGGCAAACGAGTTAAGAAGGATTATGGAGGAGAAGTTCAAGTATCTCAAGGAGGCAATCGACTGGGTTATAGACAACGCTAGAGAGTACCCCCGGGGTAATGGTAACAGGAAAAAGATTTACTGGGAATGGGGTGACGTCAAGGGTCCGGTGCCGTTGCCCAGTGTCTATTCAACATATTCAATTTCCGTTGCCATTGATAGTGTGCTCGAGATGCCAGAGCTTAGGGAAGAGATTAAGGACAGGTACGGTGAAGAAGTGCTGGGTACTCTCGGGGAACTCCTGCGCGGTGCATATGAATGGACCAGATCCATTGTGGTCTCTGAGAAAACAGACGATGGGAAAAATCTATGTTACGTGAATTACTTGAATGTGGATCGAACGGAAAGAATTCCTAAGAGAGGACTGCTTGTATATATTTTATTAACATTCATGTCGGCACAATCGTTCTTGAGGAAGGGTGAACTTGATGTTGAGTTGATCACCAAAATTGTTGACACGTTGATATACAGCTACACAAATGAAAAAGAAGATACTTTTCTACAGACCAGCAACGCCCACGTCATAAACATTGCGAGTCTCGAGCCTATAATGTACGAGGACCGAACCTTGCTTTACTGCCTGCTTGAATCTCTCTCATGGGTCCACAAGACACTCACTGACAGCAGGGGCAAAGTAATTGATGGTGAATTCCTGAGGAAAACCGGTGATGTAATCGACTCCACTCTGCGAGACATCATGATCAGGCAGAACCCGGAAAATCACCTTTGGAATGAGGAGAGCTTCAAGATTTATTATACGCAGAGATCACTTGAAGCCCTTACTTTCTATGCAGTTTATGTTTCTGATGAACTGAAATCTAGACTTAATGTAATACCTCTGAGCCTGGAGACCAACCTAAGGGCCGCAGTACAGGAGGCAGTCAGAAAAGTGACTGAACAGATGAGTAGCATGTTGATAACAGAAATACTTTCCAATACTGGAAGATTAATGAACCCTGTTTCAGACAAAGAGGACGATATGGAAAAGAAGACGGAGCGGTGAAAAATATGGTAAGGAAGATAAGTTTTTACTCCTATAAGGGTGGCAGCGGGCGAAGTGTTTCCCTTGCTAACATTGCCTTTGCCCTTGCATTAAAGGGAAAAAATGTAGGTTGTGTAGAGCTGGATGTGGGCGCCCCCGGGCTGTTCGAAATACTTAACCTGCGTCAGATGCCGGCAAAATCCTGTACGACCCTTCTTCGCTACAGAGATCCTGTTGCAGTGCCACAATCGGTGATAGATGTAGGCACGGCTGCCAATATAAGCTTGCCGGGGAAATTATACCTGATCCCCGCCCTGAAGCGGGACGTTCAGGCTCTTGACGGTATAGAATGGAACCCGAGGACTATGGCTGAATTTGCTACGCGCGTAATAGATACGTTTTCGAAGATGTACGAACTGGATTTCATCCTCTTTGACCTTAGGAGCGGCATAAGCAACAGTTCGCTGGTAGGCCTGATGCTTGGTGATGAATACGCAGTTTTTACGAGACTTGACAAACAGAGTATTGAGGGGACATCCTGGCTAATGAACAGTTTGAGGAGAAGAAGAGACGGAGAAAACAACCCCGGACATTTTGTCGTCGTAACGGGCTACAGAGGGGACCTTGCCCGTATCTCACTGGGCAGGCTTGAGGAAAGCATAGGTGAGACGATAAATTACAAAATACCTTATGATGATAGACTGAACTTGCAGGAGGAGGTCGTGGTTATCACCAGGCAGAAAGACGACCCTGTGAGAGTTGCATATGAACAGCTTGTTGACACGGAGTTTAACGACGAGTGAAATCATATGGCGGCAGGAAAGGATGTAGTAAAATTTTATGACCCATTGTATGAACTCAACGTTTTTTCAAATAGCCATAGCGTGTCGACGTTCAGACTTTTTTTTGAGGGCAGGAATTCAGAGGAGAGGAATTTTTACGAGGAGGTTCTCAACACATATGAAATGGGGAGGCTGTTTCATCTTAAACAATCTGGTCTTGCCTTCCTTATTTTTCCATCCGCAACACACAACAGGTTTGCGCATTCTATTGGAACATGGACACTCGGCACACTGGCCATGTCTGAATCCAAGGTGCTGATCAGCCCGAGCAGGAGAGACGACAGACCTGGACGTGGCATTGAATTTGAGTCGTTATCCAATTATCTGTCCGGGCCGGAGAACTCGCCTAAGGGGCTAAGCTTCCTTATGAGCCTTCTGGTTCACGATATAGCTCACAAACCATTTTCGCACATCCTTGAGAATAACGAATCCATGATCAAGGCGGGCGTTAAGACACATGAAGAGTCTGGTATAGACATAATCCAGGGGAACAAGGAGGCTCCCATTTTTGCTTCATACCAGAAGAGGGCAGAGTCCATGGGTCTTCCAATGATTTCAACTGTCCTTAAGGAATACGAAGATAAGGGGATGCTCAGCGTCAAGACTATTTCCGATCTCCTCGAGGGGGGGCAAAAGGAAGACAGCATGATTCAGTTGCTTCATGAACTTGTAAGCGGGGTGGTGGATCTGGACAGGCTCGACCATTACAACCGGGATTCGTACTTCACCGGAGTAAAGCTAGCAGGCGTGGGAATAAGGGGAATCCTAGAAAACATCATCATAGATCCCTCAGAAAAGAGGATTTACATACACGAAGACGGGGTAAATCACGTTTTGCACCTCCTCTTCGCAAAAGAACTTCTATGGAAGGAGGCACTCGACTCAGACCGGATCAGGTCTTATGATACGATGCTTAACAGAGCAGTCTCCATCTATCTGGACAGTAATGCAACCGGCCATGACACCGCTTACGACATCGCCTCTTCTATGGACGATGAACTTGTATCAATGCTCAGAACCGGGAAAGACTCAAGAGACCTGATAGATAGAATCATGTCAAGGAGAGCATACCTGCAGATATGGAACGGGCCCACGAACTGGGAGAGGAGTCGATTGATGGGACGCTTCTCGGAATTCCTGAACGACAACAAACTGGATCCCAACAGGTGGCTTATCCACGTTCCCCAAAATTATGGGAGGACTCCATCATGGATGAACCTGAATGTTTACAAGCGTGATGGGCAGATAGGCCAGATTGGGGAGAATAACCCGACGCTTATCAACTACTTTGAGGGACAAGAATCTCTAAGGTCCAGAAGGATAAGAGTATTTGTGCACCCAGATGAACAGAAGGACAGAGACATCAACAGGCTCAAGCAGACATTAAACGGGTACCTGATGTCGGCATAATGCTAGTCGAGCAGATCAAAACCTCTCCTGATAGTATTGATCAGGACGTCTCTGGCCCTTTCCACATCTATGTCGGTGGCCACGGAGATTTGGTTATGAGTCGAGTTCCTGCTCCGATACCTGAAGTCCATTGCAGTGTGCCCGAACGTAATGCCCCTCTTTTTCTCAACCTGAACAGGCACATCAGTAAACCTGAATAACTCCGGCTTCAAAAGAGCGAGAAGCGCAACGGGATCGTGGGCGGTAAATCCTGAAAAGCCTTCGTACGATTCGTGAAATTTCTGATAGTATGTGATCATCTTGAACAGTTTTCCGGCAAATGGGAATCTTTTGTCCTGGAGCCATGCGAAATCTTCTGTGGTTAAGGTCACTCTGGACGTAATATCAAGTGGAACCAAAATTACCGGTATCCCTGAGTTGATGATCCGCTGGGCAGAAATGGGATCGGAATAGATGTTGAATTCAGCAGATGGTGTGACGTTGCCGCCACATCTGGAGCCACCCATCGCCACGATGCGCTCTACCTTTGACTTAAAAAGAGACGGAAATTTCTCGCACAGCATCGCAAGATCACTAAAAGGCCCTGTGTTTACCAATACAAAGGACCGGGCGCCAGAAAGAAACTCAGGCATTTTCATTACCGATGAAATCTTCCTCAGGCTCTTCCGCTCGTAGGTGCCTCCGATGCCATCTTCACCATGCACCTCCTTCAGCAGCTGGACAAGCCTCCTCTTTCTGGGCAGTCCTCTGAATACGCTGTAATCCAGACCCATTTCCTCAAAAATAAAGCTGAAATTGAGAGAACTCTGCCTTGCTGACGTGTTGCCCGACGATCCACACGAGGCCAAAAAATTGACCTCCTTGCTTAAAATGGCATAAATTACAGCAATAGTGTCGTCTATTCCGGGATCGCCAAACCAGACTACATTATGCAGGTTCATTCTTCAAGACCACCGAGAGAGACTTGCGCAACAAAATAACCTCCTCAAAAAGTTCCTTTAGCATTGGAATTCTCTTCCTGCACTTCTCAGAACCAAGCACTTTAGAGGTCGGTGAATCTATGTTTAGAACTCCTACAGCACTACCATCCACGCTTATTGGAATGTTAATGACCCCCTTAAGAATGAGTTTTTCCTGCGCATAAAGCCAGTAAATTTCTCCTGATGTCAAGGCGTTGGGAATAATCTTCACGACATTCTCTTTAAAGGAGATACCGCAACTGCCTGATTTTTTATCACTATATGGTGAAAATCCCCTACTCAGCCTTAAAGAAGAGTATGGTCCAACAGCTCCTATAATGAACAACATCTTCGTGTCCGGGAAATAGTGCATATAGTTACTGGTCAGACCATGTCGCGGGTTGTCCGTAATCCTTGTTGCAAGATGCAAAATGTCCATGATAAGAACGCTGGTCCGGGCATATACAGAGTCCAGATTTTTTGGTTCGCTGCTCACCATATGCGATGTGGTGTCAAGCAACTCCTTAATGTCTTCGTATTCTTCGTCAAACGAACCCTGATATGAGTTAAGTCTCCGTATCCCGGCATTCAGCCATAATGTGAAAATAAGTTCCAGGACCCCGAGGGAAATCCACACCGCAAGGGCTGACGTTACCAGTAGATAAAGTAAGGAACTACCAAAGTTAAACAGGCTCTTCAGGAAAACAGGCACTGTAAGGATAGTTGCGAGAAGTGTAAGTACAAGCAGTATTCTGTTGGTTTCAGAACCTATTCTGTGAGTGGCAATGATCGGCAAAGCGGTCTAACCCTCTCCACTAATTTCCACTGTCGTCCCCATCCGTACTATACCAGAACAGGTTTTTCCTGCCATTTCAAAAACGTATTCTTTTATACTCTGTGAAACAAGTTTCTTCAACTTCATCCGGTGAGGCTCTCTCTCGAGCTGAGTGGCAAGCTTTGGATGAGCAAATATTCTATATTTCTTTGTTTCCTCCAGGAACTCCTTCTCGATGGATTTACCTTTATTGCCTAATATGGTAGATTTCTCTCCTAGTCTCAAAGGGCTTGACGATTCTTGCTCTTCCGGCAATAATATTATATTGTCGATAGATAAAAGATCGCGACGCTTTCTGGGTAGATCAAGTAAAATCGCGCCGTATCTGAGTCTTGTTCCTAATTTGGGATGGACATAAATGAGCTGTTCAGGCACATAATGCATTCTGCAAAACTCTTCTACGGTACCGAACTCCTTTGAGATAAAATCCGAAATCTTATCGGTAATCCTCATTGTAAAATCAACCTCGCATCCCTTCTCTGCAACCTGAGTAAGTAACTTATACGTCCTGACATCCAGAGACCTTTCAGCCTTACCGTGCATTCCACCATAGGCAGAAAAGGTGATGATTCGCCTGTAAATGGAATCGCGCCCCCGATGAGCATTCAGCTCCCGAAGCGGGTTAAAGAAACCACATTCTCCGTTGCCACACATTTTCATTTGCATTCTATCAAAGTCATCCGATATATACTTGAGCGCCTGAGTTTCTGAGTAGAAGAAACAATCAGAGAGATATTTTCTGAAATAGTTCTCTTCATGGCCGAGCAGGAACTTGATTATGAATTTAAAAGCTGACATTATAGCTCTGTTGGCTCTATTCCAGTATACTCGGCTTAGCATCCAGTATCTTGTTAAAATGATTGACTCTGCCGCATTCATCCCGAAGTCCCTTAAAAACAGCACGGGTAACGTTTTTTTCGACCCTTTGCCATCGAAGTCGGCACCTTCCATATAATGTCCATATTTCCTTGGTTCCGGAAATATCAAACTTGAGAAGAATATTTCAGGGTCCACTCCCATGCCGTATTTTGCTCCAGTCATCTTGCTGTCTTCAATGAGATAGGCTAGTTTGTCCACATCTGTCGCTGAAGACAAGACTCCGGAGACTACTCGGAATAGAAAACGATCTTCTTCGGTTTCAGTCAATCCATTGAATGTCTCAACATCATTGTTCACGCATGCTGAGATTGTTTCAAGGACCTTGATCACGCCACTTCCAAATACATCCTCAATTGTATCCCTCAGCCCCTTCTTTTTTTCCAGAAGAGAACCAATATCCAATTGGAATTTCGTGTTGCTAGACTCAATGAGTACGGGGAACATGCCATCATCGGATCTAACGTCGTATTCGCCCTCGAAATCCTCAAACATATGGGAAAGTGGATAGTGGCCAATATCGTGCAATAAACCATAAAGGATGGTACCAATTACCAGATCCTTTGTCAGTGAGAGCCTGAAAGCAGTATCTGACAGCAATGCCAGAAGAGATCTTCTCGTATACTGAAACGTGAGTAATGAGTGCGTTCCACGAGAATACCTGGCATCTGGAAAAACAACATATTCAAACTCCAGCTGAGGAATATAGAACAATCTCTGGAAGAATGGATGCAAAATGATCTTCCGTATGGATTCAGGAAACCAAATCATTCTTTCAGAAAGCATTATGCTGCTGGAATTTGGCATCTCCGATGAAAGCTCCGGGACATCAGTCGCGGCAAGATAGGCAGGATCAAGTTTTTCAAGGTCCCGTAAAGCTTCCAGCATAACTGCAAACTTGTCGTGTCCTGCTCTTCTCATATAATAACCATTTTGGTTTGATGCAGTATCTCCCAGTCTTTCTGCAATAATCTCCAGCCCACTCGTCACTCTGCTGGAATCAAGGGAGCCAGCATCCATCCCGATGCCTTTCTCTGCGGTGAACTTCCGTTTCTGAAATAAATCCACAACATCCCTCAATATAGAACTCAGGCATGATAGGTCTCTGGCTGGGAATAATTCGTTGAGAACTTTGGATCTGCTGGAAAACTTGGTTACGGGCATTTTTCTGCTTTCATTTCTCTTGGTCTTGAGACCTCCATAACCAGCATCATATCTGACTAGTACACGCTGATTGGGTCGTCCATAATGCTCCATTATCTCCCTTGTCAGGGTTTGAAATATACCATTGCTTTCACGGGATTTTAGGTACTCCTCAAGCTTGGAAACGTCAACGACGATTGCAGATCCCAGGTCGATAATTGTCGCATTTAGGTCTACTTCGTTGTTTTGGTATCTTCTTACCTGAAGCATTATGTTGTCCGGCTTCAGGTCAAGGTGAGTTATGCCGTTGCTATGAAGAAAGACTATAGCCTCAAACACCTGTCTTAAAGCCCTCAACACTTGCAAAGGAGTCAGCTTTTCATTTATGATCGCTGTAGTAAAGGGAAGGCCATCGACAAATTCCATCATAATATAGTAGAGTCTCTCCTCATCTGCCAGTGTAGCCTCAACAAATCCATGGCTGATGATCCTGACAAGATGCGGGTGATTCAGTGAAGAAAGCAGCGTGATCTCTCTACCCAATAAATTCTTAATTTCTGAAAAAACACCACCCTCTTTCTGTTTCACTCCAATCTCTTTCTCTATGGTTTTGGTTACTTCCTCGATGAAGACATACTTGACGGCGCATCTGGTGAATTTCTTATATACTCCTATTGCGACCTTCCCCTCTTGTGAGTGTTTGCTGATGAATTGTTTCAGTTCGACGTCAGGGATCCTCTTTTCTAGATCTTCAACCCTTAGTTTGTTCAAGTAGCTTCACCCACTCTCAGGTCACTTTCAGTTTGCTATGATTGACCGCATTAAAACTTTAGGATCAACATTTATCTATACATAACGCAATAAGTCTTTGTCTATATTGATATTGACAACCGTCCTTCTCATTTAATGAGAAAACTCTCTGTTGAAGATTGAGAAGACATGGTAATTGCTCTGCAGAATGAGGTATCGAGGTCTCCTGAATCAGACATGATCGCCCTCTGCATGACGTTCTGATGGTTGCAAAGGGAATGAGTTGCTATGGCGTCTCCAGGATCCTGTGTCATTCACCCATGACTGTGGAATACTGGGTGAAGCAGTTCAACAATCGAGGGCTCATCTCTCTTCTGGGCAGGCCAAGGACTGGCAGACCTTCGAGAATATCAGATGAAATCATGGAAAAGATAGATCAGGATCTCCGGCAAAACCCTCATGATTTTGGCTACAAACAGAACATGTGGGATGGGACCATCCTGAGGCAGCATCTAAGGGATCGCTACGGCATTGATATGGGGGTGAGGCAGTGCCAGAACATCTTTCATATCCTGGGGTTCAGGATCAGGAGGCCAAGGCCAATGATCGCGAAGAGTGACATGGAAAAGAAGGGCAATTTTAAAAAAACTCCTTGATCTGATATCTTCTGGGTCCAGGATCATGCATCTGGATGAGTGCCATTTCTATCAGCATGGCACAAGGTACAGGATGTGGATACCGCCTAAGGACCATGATCCCATGGTGCCGCAGGAACCCGCAAGGAAAGGCATAAGCGTGTTCGGGGCAGTTGATCCTTGCAGCGGGGTGTTTAGGGCGAGCATCACTAAAAAATACAATGCAGTCACATTCCTCGGGTTCCTGATGGGCATATCTCCGGTGTCAGTGGGAAATACACATGGTACTGGTCAACACAAAGCATCACCATGCAAATCTGCTGAAGGAATTTCTGGAAAGCAATTTTCACATTATACTGGGATTTCCTCATATTCTCCCGAGCTGAATCCCGATGAACTGGTATGGAATGCCCTGAAATATCAGGAGCTACCAAATTTCTGCCCTGAAATCATGGATGATCTGAAGAATGCTGTCACATCTACCATGAACAAACTTAAGAGCAACCCTGAAAGGCTTAGAAATATAATCAGAGGCTCAAGCCTTCCCTTACCACCCCTTAACAGGAAAAAATTAAACGAAAGTAGAATAAGAGTCCGATAATGGTTCACCAATATGACAGCCTTTCAGTTATCCCGACTTAATTATCAACCCAATATTTGCTATCTCTTTTTCCTTTTCTATAAATTCTCGGTCAAAAGTTATAAAGGCATCTGCCTCAATTATCATGCTGGCAGAAATGTGCAATAGGTCCAAGGTCCTCATTCTTAACCTAACTGCAATTTCGATGGCATTACTGATGATTTTGTTCATACTCACTTCAGGGATTTCAACATTAATTTCAGGTAAATAATCGACGAAAGCTTCTATTTCATCCACGCCCAGATTCGTTGTTCTGGATAGCACGGATTTCAATTCCAAAACAGCTACTGGAGATGTAACCCGCATATCTTCGTGGTCAAAAATTTTCAATGCTCTTGCATGATTCGCATCTCTGCTGTTAAGGAATGAAATTATGACATTTGTATCAATATAATTCAGCCTAATCCCGTTCCTTTATAGACATTTCTGATAAGTTATGGGGCAGTTCCGGAAGTCCTTTTTCCTTCCACAGCTTGATAATGGCTTGACTTTTTCCCCTTCGTTCTACTGTTTTTTTCGCGTTTTGCATACCATTCTGCATAATCCATCTCAAGGCGTCCGCTTTGCTACTGGCAAGCTTATATTTTATCATTTTTTCAATCAGATTATATGTGTTATCATCTATTCTCAAGGCGATAACATTTGTTACCATGCACTTTCATATGTTTACCTGGTATAAATTCTTTCTTAACTATTTCCCCTCATCTTCCTCCTTATGGCCTATTGCTTTTCTACTTCTCCGCTTTAGGGATCCGTTAGCAAGAATAATAATTCATAATCGATAATTAAACCGTCATCTCTGGGTTCGGGCAACTTCATTGTTAACGGTGATAATTAATATATCTCACTCAGTCTTGAAGAACCAGTGGACCATTATAATTCCAGAAAGGTGGTTGAGGATTATCATAGGGTCTTCACGATCAGTCGCAAGGAAGCCCACCTCTTCAGGGGTGGGAGGAATTGCGACACCATTATACAATGAATTGTCGTATCAATATTATGCTTAAAACCCTCCAGATAAAGTTGCTTCCGGATGATAAACAGCGGGAAGCGTTGACCAATACCTTCATCAAATTCAATGGTGCCTGCAATTTTGTTTCCAGAGTGGCGTTTGAAAGGAAGCTTTACAACAAAGTTTTCCTCCAGAAAATCGTGTACA
>JAKAAY010000023.1 GCA_021802055.1 Thermoplasmata archaeon | reverse complement strand
CATACCTGCCGAACAGGGTTCGATGCTGTTTCTCCATCATGCACTGCTATGCTGTGCAACATTGCCGGGTATTTATCATATGCGACCCTTATACTGGGTCTTCCATTGCCGCATAGCGCCGTCATGCTTTCCAAGGGTTGAAACCAATGGAAAACCCTGAAAATCAATGAACCGGGAATTTACAGCAATTAAGTGTAGAATAATCATTGTGACGGGAGCATTTCTCCTTCACGCTTTTCCTGGATTCGATGTGTTTGGGGACCATGATGTCTGATGGATTGTGACGCCTATCAATCCCAGTGATCCTGCCCATAACATATTCTCACCAACAATCTGCAGGAAATATACAAAAGAATGGACCTCCATGGTGAATGTTATGGTCCTGACAGCATTTTCATCTCCGATTCCTCCAATTGTAACATTCTTCTGGAGCAGGGGTGTCTGCATTCCGGTTATGTTTAACATTCCCGAGATCAGAAACTGAAAGCTGTCATTGAGCGAAGCATTTCTTGTTATGATCGTCAGGTTCACCGCATAAGAGCCTGGAACAAGGAAGGATGCCTGGCCATTCCACTCAAAACCTCTGCCGGTGATGTTGTTCATGAAGGTTGCATTCCCCATAACATGATGTGCAGTGTCGTATTCAAAATTGGATGGATTGAAGTCCGCCGTGTACGGTGAATAATAAGCAGGTGCGGACGCATATCCTCTCTTCAGAAGTACTATTCCCTGAGCCTCTCCATAAATCCCATAATTATCGTAATTGTAATACTGGTTTGCATAGTTCCACATGGTCATGTTCTGTGGCATACTGTACAGCGGCGGGTTCGTGAACTGGAAAGAATATGGATCAGCTATGGCATAATCTGGAATGCTTCCTGGAGAAATTAAGCCCGGAAGACACACGTTATAATTCATAAACATCAATTGAGGCATGTTATCCTGGATAAGTACAGTATCTCCGGGATGCAGTAACGGAAGTATGTGCTGTGTGAATTCAGAATTGTAGTTGAATTCCTGTACAGCAGATGCACTGTTGTAATTGTAATTCTGTCCTGCAATCACCTGGCTGAAGTCCTGCCCATATGTGTTGCCTGTGGCTAGCTGGCCCACTGGAGTCAGGAACGCAGCAAATATCAGATTTACAATGACAACCGCTGCCATTAGCGGCTTTCCCAGCCTTAATGCGCCAATTTTCTTCACCTTGAGATTCAGGCGCGAAAACCCTCTCGCAGCTGCAATGAATAGTATGGGTGAAATCAACGAAGGATACTGATAAAATTCCGGGGAAACAAAGGGCTCATAACTGTTGTGGAAGATCATGACAAGGAACGGGATACACATCAGCATGATGTCTGGAGCAAGGAAAGATAGAAACAGAAGTGGAGCGGTCATGTAAATCAGGTACATCTCCTGCTGATTAAGTGAGGCGGGAAAATGGCTAGCGACTGTAACCTGGGAAAACAGGTAGTCCTGTCCGAGGTAAAGAAGCACAAACAGGAATAGTGCTGCTGAAAATATCACCAGAAAATGTGCGTAAAGGTTTCTAAACGGACTTCTTCCACCTCTGAGATCAGAAATGTACAGGTATAAGGAGAAGAAAACCATTGTGGGAGGGATCAGGTAGTCGGTTATGCACGCGAGAGCCATCAGGAGAAATGAGGCGTACTTATTCCCCCTGAGATAAGCATAGAACCCAAAGAGGAAAAAGGTTGGAAACAGCGCCATAAAGTGGAAGTCAAACCAGTTCACTCCGGCCATGGGATAATACAGCAGCCATGACACCCCGAAACCAAGGGCAACCCACTTGCTCCTGTTATAGTGCAACGATATGAGGTAGATTGGAAGCGCTGCAAGAGCTATCCAGACTGATTGCAGTACAAGAAGCAACCTGATGCTTGGAAACACATAAAAAATGGGTGCCAGAATGAGATATATGAGTTTATTGACTGCCAGAGGGTGCGGATTTGCCGGGCCCGGAATAAGCCCGGAAGTATATGCTGTTTGGAGAAGCTGGTAGTTGACGCCCAGATCAAATACGCCCGCGTTGAACGCAAGGAATCGTTGCACTGTGACTATGGAATATACTGCTGAATAAGTCGCAATGGACGCAAACAGGATAATTTCCTGAATCCCAAACCTGCTTAGGATGGACAAGTCACTGTAAAAGCAATAGTGGTATGAATAACTTGGCTAAACCAAGTGTCATCCATTGGAAAAAATGAAAGCAGTGTACTGCGCAGGAAGAAAGATCATTCAACGCTCTTCTGAAACTGTGTTTTCCAGGGTACCTATTCCTTCTATGGAAGCTGACACCATGTCGCCTTCCCGCAGGAATCTCTTGTCGGTGAAATAGGCAACCCCGCCTGGTGTCCCCGTGGATATGACATCGCAAGGGGATAGCGTGATGCCTGACGAAATATATTCCATGAGCCGGTCGATGCGGAACACCATATCACTCACGAGTTCGTTCTGCCTTAATTCACCATTGACCCTGAGCGAGATCCTCCTGGAATACGGATCGCCAAATTCGTCTGCTGTCACTAGGAATGGCCCCAGCGGGAATGAACGATCCAGCGATTTGCCAGGGATCCAGTTTGTGAATCTGTTTCCCCTGCTGTCCACCCTTAGCTGGAGATCCCTGAAACTTATATCATTGGCAATTGTGTAGCCTGCAATGTAATCCTCATGCTCCGATCCCATGATGTACTTTCCCTTCCTGCCAATAACCACTGCAAGTTCTGCCTCCCAGTCCACCATATTGGATATACGTGGTTTTAGTATGCTGTTCCTGTGAGCTATGAGACTGTTGAGATACCTTGGGAAGAAAAAAGGTTCGTCCGGTTGTTCTCTCTTCTGCTCCTTAAGATGGCCATGATAGTTTATGGCAGTCATCAGGATTTTTTCAGGAGATTCGACTACAGGGGCAAACTCTGCATTGTCCACAGATATCGGTTTCACTCCTGAAACGAGATCGGATTCTCTGTCAATGACACGGTCAAGAAGTCCTGAAGAAATGATTTTTCCCAAACTGTAACTGTGATCTGAACTAAGATCGATCAATGAAAGGTGGATGGGAAAAAGAAGCCCATCCCTAAATATGGCTGCTGATAGCTGGTTGCTCAGGACAATGTTCGCAAGTTTCAATGCTTGGCGCCCTTGCTCTTCGCCTCTTCTGTGGGGACGAAGTACACATCGGTGGGGCTGATCTTCAGGTTTCTCCTGAACTTCGCCCTGATTGGCATTCCGATGTATATGTCCTCTGCGTCCGCCCCGATGAGCCTAGCCATGAACAGGGAGTTAACGCCTTCAAATTCAACCATCACCAGGTGGAAAGGAGTCTCAGGGAGAAATTCCTCGCTACCGAAAAAGCAGGTTGTGTATGAATGAACCTTGCCCTCGTTGGGAAGCTGGTACCATTCCGTCTCAGCTCCACACATCATACAGTGGGCCCTGGGGGTTCCATAAACATACCCGCACTTCTTGCATTTGCTCCCCATAAGCTTCCTCTTCGCCATGGAGGTGAAAAACAGCGAATCCTGGGCATAGCTGTGAATATAGTCTATCTCATAATGAGACTTGACCACAAGGGGATCAAAGCCATATACTTCTGTTCCTGTCTGAGTCTCTTCCATTTTCGCATTCGGGTTCAAGGTCATTTTACCGCCTCCATGATTGAGACCGTAACATATGTGCCAGTGCCTGCATGGCTGTGGATTAGTCCCCTCTTGTGCCTGCCAAGCTGTAGCTTATCGTTGCCAAAATGCTTCTTTATGCTTCCCTGCAACTGCCAGAACATGAATACGGCCTGCATTATGCCTGTGGCTCCAACAGGGTGGCCGCAAGCAAGCAGACCTCCGGAAAAGTTAACCGGTATCTTGCCGTTGATAGATGACTTACCTTCCTCGATGAAATGCCCACCTTCGCCATATTTACAGAGACCAAGGTCTTCGTAGGTCTGGATCTCCGAGGAGGTGTATGCATCGTGCAACTCAATCGCATCCAGTTCTTCCAGTGGATCAGTTATTTCTGCACCTTTGTATGCTTCCCTGGCAGCAGATCTACCTGCCCTGAACGAGTGGATTCCTGGGTATTGTAGCTGCTTGTAATCTGACTCCTTTTCATTGGGGAGCAACGGGACCTTTCCGAATGGTCGGTCAGCAAGCCTCATAGTATCTGTGCCGGTTCCAATGCTCTTGATAAGAACAGGGTGATCGGTCATCTCAAATGCCTTTTCCTCAGAAGCGAGCACAGCAACGGCTGCGCCATCTGACATAGCACAGACATCCAGTCTGGTAAGAGGAGAAGCCACCATGGGTGCCTTTCTCACGTCTTCTACTGTAAGGTTCATAGGGCTCTGGGCGTATGGGTTGTTGAGAGCGTTCTTGTGGTTCTTTATGGAAACCTTTGCAAGTTGCTCCACGGTCGTTCCGAATTCATGCATGTGCCTCCTGGCCATCATTGCGTAGTAACCTGTGTAAAACCCGCCTACAGGATAATCGAAGTTCGTATCGCTGGCAAGGGCAATGAACTCGTTTCCCTTCCAGGTGTTCACATGAGACATATTCTCGAACCCGTAAACGACACAGCTATCCATTCTTCCCGAAGCTACTTCCTCGAACCCGGTCTGGAAAGCGAGACCACCTGTTGCACCTCCCCCCTCTACCCTCTTACTGGGTTTTGGAGTCAGGCCCAGGTAATCCTGAACCATGATCCCGGACATTAACTGTCTCTGAAAGTGATCAGAAAAATATGACGCCACAGAGCCATCAATGTCGTTGAGGCCTATGTGAATATCCTCAAGTGCATAATCAAATGCCTTTTTAACTCTCATTCTAAAGTCCATGCCGGGGATGGCCTTGGCAAATTTTGTCACGCCCCCCGATACCATGTATACATCTCGGCCCTTATACTTCATAAAATCCTCCCCTGATTCAGTAGTAATACATAAAATTACCCTGAAAGTGCATCTATATGGGTTTTGATCCAGAGTGAAGCTTGCCTTAATTTCTCCTCCCTGCACCAGCACAAATAGAATCAAAGGGTTTCAGTTCAACACGATCCTGTTAGCGCGCATTACGATGGTAATCACCGTTTGAAATATTCTGGAAATAATGTTTAATATTCCCTAGTTATGATCTGCAGTGAAGGCGCTTGTTATTGGCGGCTCTGGTTTCATTGGCCGGCACGTTTGCATGGGTATCAAAGCTGATGAAGTCTGGTACCTTTCCAGGCATAAATCTCCTCATCTAGACAGAAAAGGCATACAATGGATCGAGGGCTCGTTACTGGATCCTGACGTGGTAATGAATGCAGTTGAGGGTAAGGATGCCATAATCAATTGTGCAGGGGTATGGGAAGACGATGCAAAGGCGCAGTTTGACCTGAACGTCAATGGCGTCAAAAACATAGTAACGGCAATAAAGAAGTTTGACAAGGATCAGAGGTTCATTCATGTTTCCTCTATAAACATAGACTACGGAACGCTGGAATACTACAGGACAAGAAGAATCGCGGAGGGCAATGTAAACCTGATAAAGAACAGCATGGTTGTGAGACCGTCCGTGGTTTTTGGTGAAGGATCAAAGATAGCCGAAGACCTGAGTATCCTCGTGAAAACGGATGGATACAGATTTCCGGCTCAGGGCAATCTCGCACCGGTCAATGTCAACGACCTTGTGACAGTAATAAACAATTCCGGGGACTTTAAGGGTTCCATGAACGTTTGTTCCAGAGAAAGCATCACCATGCTGGAACTTATCAATGCTGCAAGGCAGAAGGCGAGAAAAGGCCCTGTTAAGGGAATCAGGAAATCAGTAAAGGGCATGGAGAAGTACATGAGGAAGAACGGTGACTCTTTTCCCATTCCCAAATACAGGGTAAGTATGCTGAACCTTAATTATTTCAGGGAAAATACGTCGCTCTACAGATATGTGGAGTCACCGGTTTCCATCCGCACTTTCATCGAGGGTTTTGAAGGCGGCGAGAAGTAACGCTAAAGGAGAACGTGGCCCATGGCTTCCCGATAAATCATGATGGATAGTTTTCCCATATATTTAAGCAGGTAATCCGTTACATATTCTCTGAAAAGGTCGTCCCTCTTAAGTATTGCCAGGTAACCCAGCGCAATCTTCATATGGGAATGTGCTGAAAGCAGGCTTGCACTCCTGACGTCGCCCTGCATCATCTTCTCCTTCATGTCCAGCCAGACATCTTCCACATGATTCATTGGTTTTCTCACGGAATCCTGCAGTACTGTGTCAGGATCAAACAGGTTTTCGGATAGCGTGTCAAGAATTTCAATGAACGATCTTGTCACATCAAGTTTTTTGCTGTCTGATGCCGCGATCCCAAGACTTGCCTGTGCCAGCCTAATGTGAGAAAGATAAGAAAAATATGGATGGTCAAGCGGAAGATAACGATCCAGTGGATCGCAATATGACATGCCAGGATCCTGTTCTTCCGCCAAAATAATTCCCTCCTTTCATAGCCCTGGGCAGATTCGAACTGCCGTCGACGGGTCCAGAGCCCGTAATGCTTGGCCACTACACCACAGGGCTTTACGGTGAGGAGCATACCTCACAATCACTTAACACTTTTGCTGCCCAAAACACTGGGAGGAGCAACTTTCCACCTCTGCCTGACCTGCTTCATCTGCGATCCACTCAAAGAGGCTTAAATAAAAACTTGTTATACCCACTGAGATGAAGAATTGGAGTGGTCACATTATTTTTGACCAGGAATTCCAGTGGTCTGCGCTGGAAAAGGCGTTCCCGGAAATCTGGGCAATTATCACTAGGGACATTAAGCAGAACCAGGAGGATGGGAATTATGACCCGCTGCTTCTGGAGCTTAATCTTAACGAGATAAGGGAAAACAAGAAGCCACAGGGGTACATAAAGGAATACGCAAAATACAAGCTTATTTTCCCCCTGGACAGAAAGGAGATGATCATTTACAGGGGAATACCATCAGAAGAGATTCACGGTATAACTGAAGAAGTGGCAAAGGTGCTCAAGAACAAGAGAATCAAACATACCGTTGAATATGACAAGATGCTCCTGATAGAGATAAAGAGCAAGAGAAGATACGGATAGATTGGCTAATCCGCGACATTAATGAATTACAGAGAATAACTGATTAAATTCAGAGTTAGCAAATAATTATATCGAATTCTGAGATGTGGGTGCAATGGTAAGTAGGATAAAAGTAGTGAATGATGTTGGTGAGCTCGTTACCATATTTCACGCTGCAGACGGAGAAGTCAAAAGAAAGCTGCTGCTTGACCTTTCCACGGGATGGATAACATTAAATGATATAGAGTCGAAATATGGCGCTGCTGGAAAACGTGCCCTTCATTACCTTGACAAGATCAAGATGATCGAAAGCCAGTGGATGACTGGAGAAAGAGGTCCGGAAAAGGCTTACCATACCTACTACACCAACGTGCAGATTAACCTGATGGGTACAATGGAAGAACTCGCAGATATCATCTACGCAACGACCATGTCTGAGAATGACCTGGAGGGCTATGAAAATCAAATCCGTGGCATGATTACGCCTCCCGAAGGTGTGTTCATAGGCGAAGCTGCCGAGAAGCTTGCCATTTCCCAGACTCTTCTAAGGGGCATTATCCGCAGGTCCAGCATCCTCAACCTGAAGGGATACAAGATCGAAATCAGTGACGATATTGGTTGATCCTTCGGTCCAGGTATTCAGGTATGGCCACAGGCCATACAGGGATAAACGTATCACCACTCACGTAGCACTGGTATCTAGAGCCTTTGGAGCTTCTACCGTGTATGTTGATCAGAAGGATGACATGCTCCAAGATACTGTTAAGAAGATCTCGGGAAATTTTGGTCCCGGATTCTCACTCTATACGGGAGTAAGGTGGCAAAATGTATATGCCAAATTCACAGGTCTCAAGGTTCATCTCACAATGTATGGATACCCTGTGAACGAAGTTGTTTCAGAAATCAGGGATGCAAAGAAGGACCTGATGATTTTTGTCGGCTCAAGCAAGGTTCCACCAGATGTCTACAAGGTCTCAGACTATAATGTTTCAGTCACAAACCAACCACACAGCGAGATAGCGGCTCTGGCAATCTTCCTGGACCGTTATTTCGAGGGCAAGGAACTTGTTGCCAGGCATGAGGGCAGGCTGACTGTGATACCATCTAAGAGTGGGAAGGAAATCAGGCTGCTCCCTGACGAGCAGGAGTGTCTCAGACTCCTTAAGACTGCTGGAGCTGGACAGGAACTGATTGACCATGTTCAGGCGGTCAAAGAATTAGCCATCCGGTTTGGCGAGAGATGCAATGCTGATCTTAAGCTCATCACTGCCGGAGCACTGCTTCACGACATAGGCAAAACAATCACCAACGGCATTAAGCACGCCTCGGCAGGTGCCAATATACTCAGGGAGGCGCATGTGGATGAGAGAGTTGTAAGGATTGTGGAAAGGCACACCGGCGCTGGAATAACTGGAGAAGAGGCGATTCTACTGGACCTACCTCCCGGAGAATATGTGCCGGAAACCCTTGAGGAGATGGTGGTTGCACACGCCGATAATCTCATCTCACGTTCCAGAAGAATAAACCTAAATATTGTAGTGGAGAATTACCGTAAACAGGGTCTAATGCAGGCTGCCTCAAGAATAGTCGAATTGCATGCCCGCCTTTCAGGTCTGTGCGGGACAGACATTGATCAAATCTAAATAGATCAAGACGTTAAACCAAAGCCCTCATCGGGCCCTTTAAAATGCCGCCGTAGCTCAGTAGGTAGAGCACTCGGCTGTTAACCGAGCGGTCGTCGGTTCAAATCCGACCAGCGGCGCTGGGGTCGTAGCTTAGCCCGGTAGAGCGCCTGGCTCATAACCAGGTGGTCGTCGGTTCAAACCCGACCGGCCCCACTCTCTATTAGGTTTAAGCTCAAATTAGGCAAGATACGTCGAAACTTTTTTCTTGTTGTCCTATACCTGCATGGCATCCAATGCATTTTGGTCCGTTGAAGAAGCCGTAATGCTGGCTTTCGACTGGAACGCCCCCGATGCCCTTGTCATAGGGTAGATAACGGGACGCATAACTTCTCCAGATAATCCGGGAGGCCATTTTTAATCCCCGCATAAAACTCGAATATATCCAGAAACATGCGCCGGAGGATAATGCAGAGATCGAGTCTTTCCATAATGACGGATTGCGTCTCGCCCCATGAGTTCATAGACTTCACTGAGGCAGGGAAACAGGTTAAATACAGTTTCATCGATTACAATACGGTGAGGCGGCACTCCTCCATCATGTACCTTTTCCCATATTAGTTCAGGATATGATGGTTCTCCGATCCAGGTTTCAGGGCATGATACCAGAAATTCTCTGAGAATATGGAGGAAAGAAAGAGATCAAAGAGGAAGAACGGAAAAAGCAATTGGGGTTGGAGCAAATTGAATCTAAAAGGCAGGAAAAGCATTCCAGTTTTTGGGGGAAGCAGATCAGCACAGGAGATGGAGAAGACGGTAATCTACATAAATCCGGGATACGTATCGCAGAGACGTTCATCATGCGCTTGCATATATAAAAACAACGGAAAAGAACAGATCTTTCACGGCCTGAAATGCGCCCTCGAGCTTAATACCAAATTCAATAATGTAAGAAACATCCGAATGGTCAGAAAATCTAGTATTTCAGGCTACTGTCAACCAGCCAACCGTTGCCCCATACAGCCAGAAACAAGCCCCCGTGCATTCGCTGGGGGAGTTGATTAACAGAGGGGGCTCATGGTGCACGAATATGCCTGCAAGATTCAATTTAATAGACACCTTTCCTGATTTCATACAGTTCTGGAATGACAAGGTTACCAGCAATCCTGATAGACAGATAGAGTTCTGGGAACGTTTCTATCGTGATGAGGATGAGGAGATTTTCAATAAGGCCATCAGTGATTATTCAGACGATGGTGCTGAATGGAAAGACCTTGCAAAGAAAATGATTTTTCCGATCAATGCTGAAAAGATGATTCGTATGGAAGAAGCTCATATGAATCTCCTGAAAGTTGTATCTGATTTATATGGAAATCCAACTATAGTCAAGTTACTTCCGCCCGATCTCATATTTGTTATATACGTTGGCATTGGCACCGGTGCAGGATGGGCATCAAGTTACAAATCAAAACCGGCGATCCTATTCGGTCTTGAAAACATAATAGACATGCATTGGGAAAGTGAAATAGCGTTGAAGGGGCTTGCACTCCACGAAGCGGGTCATTTGTTCCAGGAAATGGTTAGGAAAGAGAGGAATATTCCCTATGGAGAAGGGCCCATCTGGTACCTGTATGAAGAGGGGTTTGCTGAATATTTTGAATCCCAATTGTTGAGTCCAGAAAAATGGCACCAGTCACTTGGACAGCCCGGGTGGAATAGGTGGTGTGAAGAGCATCTACAATATCTTTCCAGCTTATTCCTTAAGGATGTTGAATCTGGCAATGAAACCACCAGATTCTTCGGGTCCTGGTATGACATTGATGGCTGGAAGGAAACGGGATACTTCCTCGGACACAGGGTGATGAAACAATTGGAATTGCCCTTGGACGACCTAGCCTGCCTGACCCCAGAACAGGTTGAGATAAAACTAACACAAACATTAGCTGAATTTGCCAATGCCAAATAGCCTGCAGAATAACAATAGACTGAGGATCTGTTGAAAATCTCTGCCATGAAGATACTATCCAGAATTTAGTGAAACAGGAGAGATTTCAATGACATCACACCAATACTAAGGTCCTACAGGGAGAGAGTGGGAGGTAATTTAAAAACAGACTGTTTCGGAAGATAGTCTGGTATTTTTCATATATTGCCGACTAATCCCTCATCGCTCTGCGGAGGTTGTCGAGCTTGGCTAAAGGCGATGGATTTAGGGTCCATTCCCGTAGGGGTTCGCCGGTTCGAATCCGGCCCTCCGCATACTTCTTTTTGGTTCATAGCGTCTTTTTTCCATCAAAGACTGTTTCAATCTAAAAGATAATCTTCCTGACCATGACCGTCATAGAATCGGAACACCGTAATGATTATTTTTCTCATTTGAGTGACTTAAGGGTTTCATGCAGAGATTTTCAGTGTGCATCACCAACTATAACTCAATATCTACAATAAAGCAGGCAACTGAAAGCGTCCTTCATCACTTCAGAGACAGGGGGTTTGAAATTGTTATATCTGATAATATGAGCTCTGACGGATCGTTTGAGTACCTTAGAGAGCTCGAAAGAGAGGGGCTGGTAGATAAACTTTTCAGATGCGTCTGCTCGAGGGGCAAAGGTCGTGATCTCTCCTTCAGAAATTCCACAGGAGACCACATTATCTGCAATATAGACATGGATGTTGTGTACGACACGGTAAAGATCGACGAGGCAATCTCTGAATACATATCCATACACGATGACGTCCTGTTCGCAGCATACGGCATGATAATTATTTCGAGGAAACTTGCAAATGAACTGGGCGGATGGAGGGATCTCGACAGGCATGAAGATAGTGACATTTCAGCAAGGGCTCTCAGTGTAAACAGATATGTTCAGAACTTCGGCCTCAATGTGGTGAGGGCCCACTTAAAGAAAAAGGTCCCTCCCATACTGCTCTCTTCCTTGAGATTAACTTATTTAGACTGCAGGGACTGGTACAGAATCGGTATGCCCTTAATGACAGGGCTGAAAAGAGGCAGATTGCCGCTTCTTACGCTGTTGTCCTATATATTATCCAGATTCATGGAGAGATACCCAAACCAAAACATACCAGAATACTTGGAGATTCTCTATACGGATAGATATTATCGGCGGCCGGCTGATAATCCGCGGTGATTCCAGAAGAAATTTTCTTCATAACCATCCCTTTATCGTGGACTGGTGTTTGCATGTTGTTTCGTGTATGGAAAAGCAGTGCTTCAGCCCTATCTTTCCATGTTATGTCGCCCGTGGCTTAATATGCGGGGAGTTGTGGTCCGGCTCATGCGTTCTTAATAATTCGGTATTTTACGCTGTAGTGTTGCTACCTAACTGGAGCTCCGCAACTCCCACAGTTATTCGGCGTGATTTCATTCAATGTCTTGCAGTTCCTTGGTCTTTTTACAACTTCCTTAACGATTTCCTTTACTGTTACCTGGCCCTTTCAGAGGATCTGCCTTTATCCGGTTGACTTACAGATAAATTGAGTTTTGTTAGTAATACCACCACTCTGCTCTCTTTGGGCGAAGATTCAGACATAAGATAAGTGTTCCCCTTATGTCTTGGACGATCCTTTTAGAGTAGAACCTCGTTAATCTATTTTGGACGGGATATCCAATCACAGAAAGAGATTGCGATGCTTTGACCACTGTGAGAACTTCCTTGGCAGTGCTGTTGGCTCCCACACATTCATGGTTAACGCACCTTTTCCATGGTTCCTGATTTCATGATGTAGATTGGGCCAGAGTGCCTTTCAGGAATGTTTTGGGAAACGAGTATCACGTCAATGGAATATCTGGTAGAAAGGCGTGAAAGATGCTCAAAGATTTCATCCTGTCCACTCACGCTGGGAATTACCTCATCAAGCAGTATCACATCTGGAGTCCCAAAGAAGGCGGTTGCCATGGCCACTCGCATTTTTTGTCCGAGGCTCAGTCTCCCCACTCTTCCACTGTAGTCGATTCCAAACGCATCCATGACTTCCTGGAGAGGAATCCTCGATGCACGTAATTTCCCTGCCCACTGTATATGCCCTTCAACGTCAAGGTGGGGGAAGTAAGTGTTCTGGTTTACGTAAACGACCCTTCTCCTTTGAATGTCGGAAAGTGTTATGTCGTTCCCGTTTACCGTTATTGTTCCACTCCTGACGGGAATGATTCCACAAAGGATTTTGAGAAAAGTGGTTTTGCCGGAACCATTTTCACCAGATAGCCATATTAATCCCTCGTCATACATCCTGGCCTCTAACCTGAAACCGTTCAGTCTTACAAGGAAGTCTGCCTTGATCAGCTAGATCCCTCCTTCTTCCCCGAGTTTCCAATATATCCGACTATCCGGATCGCGACGATGATTGCCATGGAGAAGAGGATCATCAGCGCGGAAGCGGAAACAGCTACCCCGGGCCCGTAATAACCATAGTAATTGTAGATAAGAACAGAAGCTGTCTGACCTCCATTAAAGGGATACTGCAAAATATAGTAGGCAATGATCGCAATGGATCCGAATTCGCTCATTGCCCTGCTCATGGCAGTAAGAGCCGATGACAGTATTCCCCTGGCCGATTCAGGTACCATAATTGAGTAGAGTACCCTTAGACGGGAAGCTCCCAGGGAGAATGCAAAATTCTCCGCATCTTCGTTGCGTGAGGAAAACGTATACTGCACTGATCTAACATAAATGGGCATGGAGATGAAAGTCAAAGCCAGAACAAGTCCCTGAATCGAATCGAATAACCCGAACCCCATTGACTCTAGAAACCTCCCAAACGGGGTGAGCGGGCTACCGATCAGGAGAAATGCAATTCCCACAATGGGATGTGGGATAGAAGCAGGTATGTCGGAGATCGACTCCCAAATCAGGTGCTTACCCCTCGAGAGTTCATAGGCGAGTGGGGTAAAAACAATGAATATGATCATGGAGGCGAGAGCTGAAGATAAGAGGGTGATTCCAATGGACAGCAGAACTGTCCTGCCGAACCCAAGGGAATCATGGAATATGACAAACCCGTAGTACAGAATGATGACTGTGGGAATGCTTGCTAGCACAATAGAGACGCCTGAGATTATCCATAATCCGTCTCTTTTTATCATTCAACCACCGAAATGACTGGGCGCGGGATGACTAGAACCTCCCTGCAGATTCAATGTATCCTTCCGATAGCATTTGCTCAAATGGTGCAGGTAATCCAGTGTTGCTGTAGACAAGAGGCATCGTAAGTGGGCTGAGGCCAAACGATGAAAGATTGAGCCTCTCCCTTACCACATATAGGGCAAAGTCCAGGGACTCATTGGTTAATGCCCCGTTGCCGGATAAAGAAGTAATGAAGAGAAATATGGCAGATCCTGGCTGTGGACCAGCAGCCGTGTTATAACTAAACCTGGAGTAGAAAGAAGAGAGTGCAGGATCTCCAAAATTGAGCTGGGACGGGAGTTCAATGTATTTCAAGCCCTTTGATATTGCCGCGGATTTGTAGATAAAGAGAAATTGAATCTGACCGGCGACGAGCGGTGCCACCAGGGATGCTGCACTGGAACTGTTAACGACGGCGCCATCCCTGCTCAGTATCCCCGTAAAATAACCCGTGTCCCCTGAGGCATAAAGATACCCGGCTATCTCAAGAGAGATCCACCCCCTCAGTCCTGCAGGGTCACTGCTAGGGTCAGAAATTCCTAACTTAACCTGACCAGAGGTGAGGTTTGCAAATGCCGCGCGATATTGGGCAGTGGAATTGCTGGCCTCAGCTGCTGCGAAATCTGAAACGATTCCCCCCACAATTCCTGAATCGCTCGAGTACGCAAGCACAAGCCGGTCAGAGGCAAATGCCACTGCCCAGCCACTGTATCTTGTACCAAGGTACGACTCGTTATAGGACTGCAGCGCAACAGATATAAAGGCGTTGGCAGGATCGCCCTCTCCAATTTCTCTTGCATCTGTGAATGATCCTCCCCCGTGGGCGCTTACTATGGGGGCTCCCGTGGAGTTATGAAAACCGCAGAGAAGGGCATTTGTTTCCTGAACGTATGCGTCTGCGGAGTATACGATCAATGGGGCTGCTTCCCTCTTCTGGAGATACTGTAAACCGGAGTAAATTGCAAGCGAAACTAGCACCAGAGCCACAATGATTGCAAGAATCCTGTAACTCCTCATGTTATTGGTGTGAGTTACAAGTTATATTTAACTCATTTACTTATTGCTCACTGTAAACGTTTTTATTTACATCTCTCATCCATTAACCCGATGGCATATTCAGAGTCAAGAGCAACCTATCTTACACCACGACAGCTGGAAATTTTGAAGCTCAGGCGTCAGGGATATGCCACAGAGAAGATTGCCGAGATCATTGGAACTACTAGGCAGAATGTATCGATACTCGAAAAAAGAGGACGCTCAAATATCGAACGGGCAATCAGAACCATCAAGGCAGTTAAGGAAGGAGAGGTTTCAACCATATTGGAGATCACGCAACCGGTACACATTCTGGATGCCGTGAAGGAGATCATTCAGGTTGCTGATAGATCGGGAATCAAGCTAAAGGACAATCTCATAAACATAATGGTAAGACTCAAAGCGTATGCCGAGAGTGATCTCATGGGTGGTACCATTCGCAGATCAGTAACTGTAATGATGTACCAGGACGGAACCATCCAGTTTCTTTAGTGCAGATCGCGCATCCTGTGAACGTTTTATGGCTCATTATCATGAGTTGGACTGCTGCGCTCGTCCAACGGTTTCAGAAGTGGAGATATCAATGGCTCTGCCTGCAAACATTTCCGCCCACTGAGGGCCAGAGGATCCACCTGCCCCCGTTTACCAGGGCCATTATGACATTTCGACCCTCGCCAGTATTAAATATTGGTCAGTGCATAATACATGGTGCTCTCCGAAGTTGGGGTTAGACCAAATACGATCTCATGGAAACAGATGCTGAGGCGTGGGCTCCCTATGCTTTTCATCCCGGTGGTTATTCTGGTGATTATAATCCTTTCTGGAAGTTTCTATTTCCTTGAGTATTTTCATGTTCTCGTTGGTTCAACATGGACTGGAATGGATCTTGTTATGGGGGTGTTCTTTTCGTATATTATGGCCGGACTTGACCCCAGACAAAAGTCCGAGATTGCCGTCAGATTAACCCCAACCATGCTTTTCTTTATGCCTTCCATTGCGGCATCCACCATTACTGCAGGTATATACCTGGCATTTGCATTGCATTTTTCCTTCTACAACGGCTATTTCATCATTGTGGCTGTGCTCGTGCTCATTCTCTTTGTCCAGGGTTTGGGCATCTTTCTCCCAAATGAGGCAAGGGTCTACCTGGAAATCGTGCGAGGTTCCCATGACATCGACAAAATTGTCAGACTTACCATGTTCAACCTCCGGCTGTCTCTGGTTCAACTCATGATCCAGATCGTGGTCATATTCTTCATGGCGTTCTTTGCTACGGGGGGGATGGGATGAACAGCAAAGGAACAGACACTGTATACCGGAAAGCTGGTTTCCTATCTGTTCTGATACCTGCTACTGTGGTTATCCTCGGCATTGCATTCAGAAACATTCTGTTTCTGGACTATGTTCACGTCCTGCTGGGTGCCGTGTGGATAGGAGTGGATGCATTCTTCGGAATCATCTTCAGATTTGTATTTCGCGGGATTTCAGAAGGAGCCAGGGCAGGAGTTGCCAGAAGAATGCTTCCAGCAACGCTTTTCTTTCTTCCGGCAACATCCATTCTAACCCCACTGGCAGGTTATTTTCTTGCATCCTACGAAGGCATATGGAATCCTTATTCTCCAGTAATTCAGGCGATACTGGTGACCGGTTCTGCATTGGTCATAGTAGGGTTCGGAACGGTATTTCTTCAGTCCCTTCATCTGATGACAGAGTCTCAGTCGGCATTGGAAGATCGAGTTATTCTTAGACGGTTTTCCATAATATGCAACGGTGCCCTGGTTCAGTTGTTGCTGCAGATTGCCTTGGTATCACTGATGGCCCAGCTTGTAGTATACGGATAGCCTTCTATCTTTATGTAGCTAAACCGAGTGTGAATACCATAAAGCAGAGATCTCACATGAAGAGTTTCGGCACTTCTTTTGAGACGTTTACGATAAGGACCTTTGGATCGGAACCTTCCCGGAGCCAGGTAATTTCCGATATCTCACTGTCTGCAACCATGCATTCCAACCCGAAGGATTCGACCATTTTTGCCAGGTCAACTTCAGGCCTAAAAAAGTCTGCGTCCTTTAAATTTTCAGAATAACTGTACGAATAGCTCCTCAGTATCATGTACCCGCCGTTGTTAAGGATTATGAGCTTTACCGGCAGGTTATACCTCTTTATGGTCCACAAGGTCTGGGGAGTATACAAGAAGGAACCGTCACCTGTAACGCACAGAACCCTGGGAATAGCGGTAGCCATTCCAGCGGCCGATGGTAAGGCCCATCCCAGCTGCCCGGTTCTCGCGGTAAAATACGATCCCGGTCTGTAGCCAACCGAAGCCCGCATGGCAGGGGAAGCTGATATGGATTCGTCAACGATCACATGATCCCTGAATGAAGAATTTATGCGTGAAAGAACAAAAAGAGGCTCCATTTTTTTCTTGGCGTTGGCAATGCGCGACTGTAGAGTATAATCCGGCTTCCTGATAAACGAACCTTTCTTTTTTGCCAATTTTAAGGCCTTCTGGAGGAATATTCTTGGATTCATCTGGTAGTACTCACCGTTTTTTCCAGTGACGTCAAGGCCCACGTTCACTATTCTCTTGCCAATTAAAATAGGGGATGGTGTGTAAGGATATAGCATAAGATCCCCTCCAATGATCAGGATCAGATCATATGGCTGAAGCGTCACATTAATCAGGGAAGCAGCGGGGAGAAGATCTCCTGCATATTGCCTGCTGCCAGATGGGAATGGTGAACGTGATGCCAGGGGCTCTGCAAATGCAGGGCATCCTGTTGCTTCTGCGAATTTTTCTGCATCCTCCGCTGCCCGAAACATGTCAATCTCATAGCCAAACACAATGGCAGGATTGCTGGCACTGTTGAATATCTCCATTATGCTGGAAATGGCATCATCATCCGCCAGATCATAGTTTGATGCAGGTGGACCAGTGCTGCTGCAGCTACATTCCTGGTCCAGTATGTTATCGGGAAAACTCAGGAAAACCGGTCCAAACGGTGGGGTTACAGCAATCCGGTACGCCCTCCTCATGATTGGCTCAATTTCATCGGCTGCTTTCAGCTCATACCTGTATTTTACCAGACCAGACACTGTCCCGATGAGGTCTCCGGAAAGCAATGGGTCCTGAAATATATGCCTGTAGTCCTGCTGCCCGGAAGTCACAATGACGGGCGAGCGGTTTATATACGCAGTGTGAAGAAATGCCATGGAATTCCCCAGGCCTGGCATGGTGTGAAGATTGCAGGCAGCAGGTTTCCCTGTTACCTGGGATCTGCCGTCCGCAAGCCCAAGCGCAATGGAATCGTGAAGGGTCAGCATGTATTTCCCGACAGATCTCAGCATCGGTATTTCCGTGGTCCCCGGGTTACCGAAAAGGGGCAGCAGATGCAGAGATTGCAAAGTTTCCGCAAAGGCCTGGCTTCCCTTCACCCAATCACCACGTTCAGCGGGGCAGCTCCCTGAACAAACCTGATGACATTGGAAATAGTTTCCTGCAGGAACCTCTGCTGACTCTCCGCCGTAACCCCTGCTATGTGTGGAGTCAGCAGTACCCCGTCGAGTTTAAAGAGTTCTGATTTGAAGTCGGGAGGCTCCTGGGTGAATACGTCGATGCCAGCCTTGACCCCTCTCTTCTTAATGGCTTCAATGAGGGCCTTTTCATCAACGACTTCCCCCCGGGCAGTATTGATGAGAATAGCCCCATCCTTTAGCCTTGCGATTCTGTCTCCATTAATCATGTTCCGTGTCTCAGGGGTGAGTGGAACATGAATGGAAATGATGTCTGCCTCAGAAATGAGATCGTCGAGTTCAAGATAGGTGATGCCCATCGCAATCTCCTGGTCAGGGTCAAGTCTCCTTGGATCGTAATACACTATTCCCGGCTCAAAGGGAAGCAGTCTCTCGGCAAGGCGACGTCCTATTGCACCCATCCCTATGATACCAAAGGTTTTCCCCTTCAGTTCCCGTGAAGCTGTCAGCATGGGCCAGTTTCCGTTCCTGAGTTCCTGGTCAAGGAATCGAAAGTCCTTGAGAAAATAGAGAACCATACCCATCACGTGCTCAGCAACACTCTCCTTGTTTGAAGACGGGGCGTTGGATAGAATTATTTTCCTGTCCTTCACCGCTTTCAGTTCCACGTTATCATATCCCGTGCTTGCAACCTGAATAAACTTCAACGAGGGGAGTCTGCTCAGGAGGTCTGAATCAACCCGGGTGAATGTGGTAACGATAAGCACCTCTGATTCGTCCAGCTGGAAGTCCGTATCAGTCCGTATGGTTACTCCCGGAAGGATGGAATCAACGTTTTTCCTGATCATATCGATGGGAAGAAATGGAGGCAGAAGTGCGAGAATTTTCATGCAATTATAACCGCGCAATTTATTAGTAATTTTCCACTGATAACTTCCGGGGGATAAATGCCAGTCATTTTTAGCCTGTTTAAGCCCTCTGTGGTTCCACGAGCAGCGTAATGTCGGTCTTTCTTATCATGGCGGAAAATATCAGAGATATTATAACCGTCCCAAATACAACATCTGTGAAATAAGTTGGTGAAATTACTGAGGCACCAAGCGAAACCGAAGCAATGATTATTCCAACCGAGCCTCTTCCGCCGAGAATCCCCACAACGGATTTGGGCCTGACATCGTCTATTAACTTCCGCGAAATGATCCAGGAACCTGCAGCTCCCACAATGGCAGTGATTGCTATCAGCACAGACGTTAGCTCCAAATTATAAAGTGTTGGAACAACGACGCTTAACCCGGAAACTGCAAAGAAAACAGGGATGAAGAAGCTATCATTGAGTCGGTTTAGTGTCCTGGTGAGAACTCCCTGCAGCCTTTCACCCACCACCACCTCACTGATGAGCATACCGGCAAAAAATGCTCCCAGAACAAATGTAATGCCTATAGCCTGAAATATTACCGAAACTGCAAGGCCCCCAATCACAACCACTGCAAGTATTCTGCCCTCCCCCTGTTCGTTAGGTTCCAAGGTATTGAGCAAACTGGAGATGGTCTTTGAATGCTTTCTAACCTCATAGTCCAGAATAAAGTAGGCCACAAAGAAGAGAGCTAGTCCTGTCACTATGAAAGGAATTCTGGATGGATTAGAGGAAGTGGATGCAATGATGAACCCGCATACGTCAGTAAGAATGACGGAGCTCAGCAGAAAATGCCCAGATTGTGTCCTGAGAAACTCAAATTTTCTCAGGAGGATGGATATGATGGATATGGATGGGATGCCTATCGATACCGATACAATTATTCCCTGCACCAGCGGGAACCCCAGGAAATAATACGAAACAGTGATCATCAGGGAAACCGGAATCAAGAAACTGGAAATGGTGAAAGCCAGTCCTGGTTTTATGTTTTTTATAAGAGTCTCAGTGGTGACCTCTATACCAATGAGCAGGATGATGAAATAGAGTGCTATCTCAGAAATGCCTGACAGTATGTCGCTTGGCTGTACCAAACCCAAAACGGCCGGACCAAGAATTATACCAGTGCCGAGTTCCCCGACTATCTTTGTGATGTTGAAGCGTTCCAGGAATTCTCCCAGAATGATTGACACGAGGAGCAGCAGCATGACAGACTCGATTAGGCCCATTATTATACGTGAAGTTTCTTCTTATATTACACTTCCTCTCCTCCGCTTTCTGACTTCGCTGTTAATATGTATTTTAAACCAGAGCGCAATATGGAGAAGTGAAGCCTTCAATCACCGATTCTATTGAAGCTCTCATCGAAGTTGAACGCACAGATTGCGAAGTTACAAACCAAACAATGGAAATAAGTCAGAAAAGCGCGATCAAGAGGATCAAGGTGGCTCCAGATCAGACCGTACATAAGGTGAACTGCGGAAACGACTGCAGAACCATTGCTTCGAGCCTGAAGGACAAAGTCTCAGAGATTCATTATTCTGGCAAATCCTCCCTCTGGGTTAAGGCCCCCAGCTGCAGTGCCTGCAAGGTGCTTGGTAATTCGGATTCGCAAATCGTGAATTCCTGCGGGCGTGGAAGGGACAGGGTCCAGTACCGTATACTTGTCAGGAATAAATCTGCTTTAAAGAAGATAATCGACGAACTGAAGGAACAACACATGAACGCAGAATTGCTAGAAGTTCATGACTGGGAATCACTTCAACTTACGCCAAGGGAGGATGAGATTCTAATGTTTGCTTTCCTCAATGGGTACTTTGACATAGACAGGGGAATGAGCATGACAGAGATGGCGAAGCATTTCGGCATAGCACCGTCTTCCCTGTCAGATTCCTTGAGACGGGCCCTGAAAAAGGCCGTCAGGGGATATCTGGTTTCAAACGACTGATTGCTCTAAATTGAAAGTGCCGTTGCCATCATTGACAGGGATTTTTCAAACCTATAGGTTGTTCCAAAATGGCCGTCCTCGTACTCCTCGTAGAAGTGCTTGATTCCCGAATTTGTTATGATATTGTCTAAAAACCTGTTACCCCAGAGAAGCGAAAACTCATCCATTACCCCTATGTCATGGTAGATAAACTGCATAGATTCAATCTGCCTTACAAAGTCTCTGGCGTTTCTTGCCGGATCCCAGCTCTGCCATCTGCTCCATACGTCCTGCCGGAATTCACCTGTATCCCAGTCGAATGGAAAATCCGTTCCCAGCTCGTTGGAAGACTCATTGGGGCTATAGAATGCGGCAAATGCAATGATGCCAAGCGTTCTCATATATACTGAACGGGCCTTGTTTTTTGAGTTCCAGAATTTCTGGACCCACTTCGCCGGTCCTCCTGTTTGCTTGAATTCCTCCATGGCTACGTTGAAATCCGGGATATAACAGTATTCAAAACCAGCATCTGGTGAATGTGCTGCAAATCCCTGTATGGCGGAAGGATTTCTAACAGCAAGAGTGTAGGCTCCAAAACCTCCTGACCCTTTCCCGAATAAGCCTACATTACCGGAGTTGAACCGTTCCTTAAGCTGAGGAATGACCTCACTGATTATGAAATCCTCATAGTTCCCCGCAGCAGTGGAGTTTATGTACTGGTTTCCACCCAGCTTGGTCATGCTATCCACAATTGCAATAGTGGCTCCACCAACCCGGTTGTGATCGTAAAGCCCCTGGACGACAGACATGAAACTCTCCCCAATGGGATTGACGTTAAGGTAACTTCTCGCAGAAAATCCAAAACCTGGCAGACATATGAAAAGTGGAGCATTAGGTTTCGGTTCGTCCGGGGTAAAGGTGATGATTTCGCGGGTGGTTGGATCCTTTAGGAGGTTGTTAACCAGTGCACTGGATTCAATGTTTATGCTGCCTACCTTAACCATACAATCCTTAGGCTTACAGACAATATGAATTTTTCAATGAACCAGACTCGGGAGATGATAAGTTGTACGCTAATCACGTGCATACTGGAAGTCAATTTAAGGCCTGGCTTGCTTGTTGTAGAGGTCGTTTCCTGGATGCACCGGTAGAACCTATGTCCACTAACTTCCGCAGTATATCTTCACCTGCGTTTGATCCGACTCTGGAACATAAGTAGCCCTATCCATTCACAAGCATCAGGTTGTGAAGTAGTCCCTTGCAGAATCCCGAGGTCTCAATCCGATCTCTTCTCCTCTGGAATATCATATGCCCTGTAGATCTTTTGTCAGCAGAGAAACCTGCTTCTGAGTTGCTTCTTTTGAAGTACTCCCTCAGGCATGTAATGGGATCATTCACGAACCTTCTTGTGATTCGCTTCCATCCACTGGGTCTTTCGATTCAGGGAATCCTATCAGGTATGATGAACATCCTGGTATTTTTAGAGGAGTCACCAAGGATGCTCTGATCTGAGAATATCTATCAATCCTTAGGCTTTCAAGATCTATTCTCAGACCGGCGTTCATAGGGGTGGATACTACATAGACACTGGCGGATCAGTCCGTGCTCTCTTAGCTGAGAACGTCTGACATCCTCCCACCCCTGAAGGGTGTGGGGTTCCTGCTTCATTGACAGTGCCTCCTTCATTCGTTCTGGGGGTCTTACTCCATCTCTCACTGACCCCTTCGGGCAGCTTATCAGGCTTCAAATCCCGCATGCCCTGCGGTACTTTATTAAATATACTTGCCACCATATTAAAGTTTGCCTCGCTAACCCACGACTGAAGTCTGTGGGCTTGCGCTCGGTTTTTGGTCAAAAATATCTGAATGTTGAGGTGTCTAGGGTTTCTATGAACTTTTTTACTGCATCCTTCGTGCCGCCAATTGATTCAGCCCTATCCCATGATAATTCGAGAAGAAAGCTGACTCCAGTGGTTGAGTCGGTCACGCTCACCTTCAAAGATTTGATCCTGTCAAGTGAATTCCTGTCGGGAAAATCTTCTCTTACGATGTCCGCAGAAACATCCCTGTATCCCATATATTTGACTGCGTACTGATGAATCGCAATTTCGTGCATTTTCTTTATGGAAAAGAGGCGGGAGAGATACTCAACCAGCAACTCAAAGTCATCCGTTAGTTCCATGATCTGAATTACGATAGAGTTAGATCCAT
>JAKAAY010000022.1 GCA_021802055.1 Thermoplasmata archaeon | reverse complement strand
ATGGACCGGTCGGGATTTGAACCCGAGACCTCCTGCTTGCGAAGCAGGCGATCTACCGCTGATCTACCGGCCCAGTGGACTGGTGATGGAAGATAACATAATATTGTTTTCACAATAATTTAGGTTGTCTGTTCCAGTAAATTATCTTATTCAACTTTATCTTGAAGTCGAAGATAACCGTTGGAGTTGGATAGGCTGAGAGAGAACCTGGGGCCCATTACGCCCCGGCAGTATCAGGTTGACATTGCGTCCCAGTGCCTGAAGGAAAACACACTTATTGTCCTACCAACTGGTCTCGGGAAAACTGCCATTGCAGCGCTTGTAGCCAGGGAAATCATGGATCATGGAAAGAGGGTGCTATTCCTGGCCCCAACCAAACCCCTTGTGTCTCAGCACCTGAAGACTCTCAAATCATTTCTCAACCTTGACCGTGATTATGCAGGATCGCTCACCGGTGAAACCAGCGAAAAATCCAGGCCGGTTATGATGTCCAGAAAACTCCTTGTCTCGACACCGCAGAGTATTGAGAATGAAATAGCGAAGGGGTCGTTTGTGCATTCCGGGTTTGGGCTCGTTGTGTTTGATGAGGTTCACAGGGCCACAGGGAACTATTCATATGTCGCCATAGCAAGGAACCCTGAACTGAGGTCAGGCTGCCTCTTCATGGGGATGACGGCCAGCCCCGGATCCGATAGATCAAGGCTTATGGGTCTGATGAATGAGATGGGGTTCTCAAAGATAATAGTGAAGACAGAGAAAGACCCAGAAATCAGCAGGTATGTCAATGATACCAGGATCGAGGTTGTACGAATCAAACGCCCAAGAGAGGCTGAGGTAATACTTACTTCAGCATGGGAGGTGCTTCGCAGCCTTAAGGAAAGGCTGTCCAGGTCAGAATATTTTGCAGGTGCAACGGTGAAGAGAAGCGACGTTGCCCGGGCGATCCCGGACATGGTCCAGAGGGCAAGATCTGGGGAGACCGAACTATTCGGTCTCGTTTCCCAGGCAACGGCGTTCATCAGGTTTGACTACGCCGTGGAGTACCTGGAGAGCCAGGGCGTTGAGATATTCCATGATTACATTTCCAGGATACTGTCCTCGCAGGACAGGTCAGCTATAAGGACGATCCAGATACTGAGGTCCCATCCGGAATTCCACAAGATGATGTCCCTGACAGAGACCTTTCTGGAACATGGGGACAACCCCAAGATGTTGTATGTGCAGAGGCTTATCACCGAAAGGCTGAAATCTGCGCCAGAGTCAAGGATAATAGTCTTTACTCATTTCAGGAAGACATCGGATATCCTCTCTGCGTTCCTTGCAAAAGGATCAGGTGACGTAAAGGTGGCGAGGTTCATTGGACAGGGGTCGAAAGCGCAGGATAAGGGGCTGAAGCAGAAGGAACAGGAGGAGATACTGCAGAAGTTCAGGAACGGCGACTTCAACGTCCTGGTGGCAACGAGCGTAGCAGAGGAGGGTTTGGACATACCTGCCACGGATTTGGTGATCTTCTTCGAACCCATATCCTCCGACATCAGGTCCATACAGAGGCGAGGCAGGACGGGAAGGGCAAGGGCTGGAGAGGTGATCATCCTCACCTATGAAGGTGGCCGCGACATAGGCTATCTGCTTTCCAGCTTCAGCAAGGAGCGGAAAATGATCAGCAACATAAGGTCAATGGGCCAGGAAAGTGCTTCTCCGCAGAGAGGAAAGAAAAAAGACCTCTTCGACTTCAGTTGAAATTGCTCCCTATTCGGACCAGTCTTGATACAAGGTAGTCGAGCTGGATCTTGTCGCTTCCCCCTTCCACCAGTCTGAATTCAGCATCAGCTATGGCCATGAAAGCCTCGGTTTTCTTGAGCGGCTCTATGTCAGACTTCCTGATGGCAGCATGCAGTCCCCTGACAATATCGATTCCCGAAAGCCCCCTGTCTATTACCAGTCGATCCACAACCTCGCTTGCCTTCTTGAAGTCCATGTGCTCAAGAGCAAGGATCAGTGCCCTGTCAAACTCCTTTATCTCCGCTGTTCCGGCAATCTCATATATCTTGGAAGGTGAGTGATCCCCGCTGTACTGGACTGCCTGCAACAGGTTGATTGCAGCCCGCATGTCTCCGCCCGAAATGTCTGCAACTGCCTCCGCAGATTCCCTGGAGAGTTCCATGCTCTCCTCTTTTGCGATAGTCAGTATGTGCTCGGCTACCTCGGCATCGGATATTGGTCTGAATCTCAGTACCACACAGCGGCTCTGTATTGGCGGAATGATCTGAGAAGAGTAGTTGCACGAAAATATGAACCTGGTTGTTGAGGAATAGATCTCCATGGTGCGCCTCAGGGCTGCCTGCGCCTCCTGGGTTAGCTGGTCTGCCTCATCCAGAAATATGATCTTGAACCCCCTTGCGTTTGACGGCATGATTCTGGCATAGTCCTTCACGCTCACCATACCGTCCATCCTGCCTTCCCGATCCTCATGCCCCCTTATGACGTTGATGCCCCTGTTGTTGGAGGCGTTGAGCTCCAGGAAATTTTCCTTCCACGATTCGCCAAAAAGTTCAATGGCCATAGCCATTGCTGCGGTGGTTTTACCGGTTCCCGCGGGGCCGGCAAAAATCATGTGCGGCAGGTCCCCAGTCCTTACGAAGGATCTGAGTTTCTCGACGTTTACCTTCTGGCCAACTATGCCATCCAGGTTACCTGGCCTGTACTTCTCGATCCAGATCTTGTTCATGACATCATACCCCGGGTACGATTTCTGTATGGCTGCTGGTTAATAAGCTAAGTGTTTTTATATTCCCCGCTTGCACTTTCTTCGTCAGAGACCGTATAAAGATGATACCATGCCTCAACTCTTTAGGAGTTAAGCAGATATTCCATGAATAGATCAGCACTCCATCATGTTTCCACATACACCAGAAAACATGAAAAAACATGCGTCTGATCCTGATGGCAGAAGGCAGCTTTACTTTATAATCTCACTGGCTCTTTCGTTTGTTGGAGCCTGGGTCAATGCCCAGGGCCAGTGGGTTAAGGATTTCTCTTACAGCAGAGTTGTGAATCTCCCTCTGCTTTCCTTCAATTTAACGACCTCTGGAGTTACCTGGTACCTTGTTGGGCTGTTCGACGACCTTCTGGGAACAGGCATGAATGTGGTTGGGCTCATACTGGCGAAACAGTACTCAAATCTTGATTTTCCCCTGCTGAAGCGCAGTTACCTCTTTCTCGTATTTCTCGGGGCATACCTCATACTTGACATGTTCAATTTCGCCATCTTCCTTGACTACTATTACGGTTCGCTACCCATTGCCCTATATGGCGAAATGTGGAATTCTGTACTCTATTTCCTGATGCTTCCGCTGCTTTTCCTCTGCGACCTCTTCGTGCTGATATCCCCCAGATATGATGGGGGATCAAGCGCTAGTATTTTCCGTGCACAGAACATGAGGTGATATGGGGTGCAGATCTCTGGCCTTCCTGGTCTCCGGCAACGGCACAAACCTTCAGGCAGTCATGGATGCCATAGAAGCGGGAGAACTTCACGGCTCCATTGCGGTGGTTATTTCCGACAGGCCGGAAGCCCATGCCCTCAGGAGAGCATACGCAGGCGGGATCCCCACTGCCGTAATCGAAAGGGGTCACGAGCCCATTGAAGAATACACCGCAGCGGTGGTAAGGGAGTTGAAAAAATATGACCCGGATCTCATAGTCATGGCTGGTTTCATGAGGATCCTGGGCAGGGAGTTCGTATCGGAGTTTCCGAAGAAGATAATTAACACGCATCCTGCACTGCTCCCATGCTTTGGAGGCAGGGGGTTTTACGGTGCCATGGTCCACAGGGCCGTAATTTCCAGCGGGGCCAGGTTCTCAGGCTGCACCGTTCATTTCGTAACTGAGGCCGTGGATGCAGGGCCAATTATCATGCAGAGGATCGTCCCTGTTGAGGACGGCGATACTCCAGAGACGCTGGCTGACAGGTTACGGCCTGTGGAAAACCGCACCCTTGTTGATGCAGTGAAACTGGTGTGCTCAGGAGCGTATAGCATCCGGGGCAACCGGGTTGTCAGGGGCCAGGAGGGGCACCAGTGAAGAAACGCTGTGGCGGCTTGAAGTACCCTGTGAAATACAGGACGAAATATATCAGCGAAACTACGCCCATAACGAATATGAGGAGGATGTAGACGTAAACAGCAGCAATGGTTCCGACTCCGACAGGGAGAAGCAGCATGGTGGTTGTCCCGTTGAAGAACCAGTGCATGGGTATGTCAACGAAAAATCCGAACTCCATGAACCCCAGGGCCAGGAAAAATCCTGCCAAAGCCGCTGTTATGATCTTTCCCCATCCCCATGCCCCAAAGGCAGCATGGGCATATCCAAACGCAGCACTCGTGAGCAGTATGAACGTCCACTCCAGCCAGCCTATCTTTGCCCCGGTCTTCTTCCGGAACAGGCCCGGCATGAAGAAGGCGTACAGCGCATCCTTTCCCGATGTGATGTTTTTCCTGTAGGCGAAAAGTAAGACGGACAGGAGGCCCAGAGGTATGATCCTGAATCCCAGTTCCTCCACAAACGGGGCATATATCAGCTGCGTGAATACCAGGTATGGCGTTGTCTGGAGACCGGAATTTATGAACGTCCCGCCTATGGGAGTACTGGTTGCAAGCTCAAACAGGGTGCTCACAAACACCAGCCCGTATGCTGCCGGGATCACTGAACTATAGAATGAAATTGGGTTCTTGAGCCACGATCGGGAGCCGGATCTGATCCCCACCCACACCATAAGGGCGAAGAAGATGCCATATAGAATAAAAACCACAGCCGCCACTGCAGCGAGCTGTACAGAGTGAAATATCACCACAAGGATGAGCGGGACTGTCTGTGCATAGACAGCACCGTTGATTACAATGAACCCTGAACTGCCAGGGATCGGGAGGAGAAGATAAAAATATGGTAGGAATGGTGTGTTTCCCGTGCTCAGGAGTCCACCGGCAAGAAACACCATGGAAAGAATGAGGATAAAAACCGTGAAGCTGAAGAACATCACGAAGAAGGCGAAAAATATGCCCCCCTTCTGCCTGTCCCGCTTCACCGGAGGCACATAAGGAGTCTGGAAAGGCTGAGGATCGTTCCCGGGTTCCATGTCGCCGTAACCCGGGGCTTGCATATCATTTTGCTGGTTCATCCGTCCAGGACAAACTTATAGCCGTACTGGATCAGGCCGCTCTTGCCGTCTTCCCTTATTCTCCTGAAAACTGCCGAGACCTTCCTGCCAATTTCTATCTCGTCCATGTCGGAGTCTACTATCTGGGCAGTGAGTATAGGACCCTCTTCCAGCTTGATGAGGGCCATGGCGTATGGTCTCTGCCTGGCAAATGCGGGAGGAACGTCATGCACGATGGTGAACGACACAATCTCTCCCTTCCCGGACAGGTTGCATTCACTGATCTTTCCAATGGACTCCCTGTGGCACTTTATGCATATATCCCTGGGCGGGAAATACACAGTGCCGCAGTTGCCGCACTTATGGCCGACAAGCCTGTACCTGTGTGATGATTCACGCCATATGCTTGAAAGCTCTCCCATTTAAGCACCTCCCACTATGTGAACCAAGGAAGTTGAGCCAGTTCCTGCCATATTGTGAAGCATCCCGTATTTCGGGCTCTTGACCTGTCTCCCGTCTGCCTTCCCCATGAACTGAAGGTAAGCTTCCACGAACTGGCCTATGCCTGTCGCTCCCATGGGATTTCCCTTGGCCTTCAGACCTCCTGAAGGATTTACAGGGATGCTTCCGTTCAGCTTTATGTCGTCCCCGACCAGCTGGTTTGCCTGTCCCTTCTCGGCGAACCCAAGGTCTTCCAGTTCTATGAGGGCATAGATGCTGTAGGAATCATGCAGTTCCAGGAACGATACGTCTGAAGCTTTGATACCTGCCTTCGACAGGGCTGTCCTTCCGGCGATTGCCGTCGAATTCAGTCTGTAAAACGATTCCCTGCTGTGCAGAGCCAGATAATCCTGGGAAATACCGGAGCTGACTATTTTGACACCGTCAAGTTTGTGTGCCTTCACATACCTGTCGGACGCCAGGACGATGGCGGAGGCACCGTCGCTCATGGGGCTGCAGTCCATCATGTTGAGCGGGTCGGCTATCATAGTTGCCCCCATGGCACCCTCGAGGGTGAGCCTGTTCCTGAAATGGGCATTGGGGTTTTTCGATGCATTCTCATGATCGTTTACGGACACCATTGCGAGCGACTCCTTTTCAACCTTGAAGTCCTTCATATACTTTCTTGCGGTCATTGCGGCCATTGCAGCAGGTGTAGCTCCCATGAACCATTCCCACTCCCTGTCCAGTGTTGTACCGATGAGGTCCAGCGTTTCGGAGCCGTAGATGTCGGTCATCTTTTCCACTCCTCCCACCATAGCAACATCGTACTCCCCTGACCTTACGGCCAGGTAAGCCTCTCTCACTGCAGCAGCCCCTGATGCACTGGAGGCTTCTATCCTCAGTGCAGGTATGTTGCTGCTCGCCAGCCCGGAGAAGTCCGCAATGAGGGAGCCTATGTCGTTTTGCCCGTTTATCGACCCGGCAAGGCTGCTGCTTCCGTAAAGGATCTGTATGTCCTTTGAATAAATCCCTGCGTCCTCAACAGCTTTCAGGCCGGCTTCCACTGCGAGCTCCCTGAGAGATTTCTCCCAGAGCTCTCCGTATTTTGTCTCTCCCGATCCAACGATATATACATCAGTCAATGTTCTCACCAAAAACGATTTTCTTCTTGAACTTCGCATATACTGCGTAGTCGATCCACTTCACATTGCTCATCATTTCCTTGATGGTGGGCGCAGCACGCCTGTTCATGTCCTCAATGGCATCCGTCACCGTGATGTCGAAGGCGTCTGATCCTGCTCCTGATCCAAAGGAAACGGCCAGTATACGGTCGCCCGGGCTGGCTACGTCAAGAACCGCTGACAACCCGGTTATCATGGCTGCAGAGTACGTATTCCCTATGAACGGTGTCAGGAGGCCATCTCTGTACTGCTCTTCCCGGAAGCCAAGTGTCTTTGCTGCCCTGACAGGAAACTTTCCATTGGGCTGGTGGAAAATTGCATAGCTGTAGTCTTCAGGCTTTGTGCCTGCCCTTTCCATCACGAGCCTGGAAGCGCCCACGGTATGCTTGAAGTATGCAGGTTCTCCTGTGAATCGCTCTCCATGCGTTGGATACGGCTGACCTTCCCTTCTCCAGAAGTCCGGGGTATCCGACGTCACGGAAAGGGTGTGGTTAATCACCGCGATGGGATCCTTGTTGCCGATGATGATAGCAGTGCCTCCAGCGGATGCAGAATACTCAAGGGCATCGCTCGGGGCACCCTGTGAGGTGTCAGCGCCGATGGCCATTCCGTATTTTATCATTCCCGAGTCGACCATTGCCTTGACGTTCTGCATTCCGGCTGTTCCCGCCTTGCATGCGAACTCGTAGTCAGCGGAGAATATCTGGAAATCAGCTCCAATGGCAGATGCCACTATTGTTGCAGTGGGCTTTACCGCATAGGGATGCGATTCAGAACCCACATAGATTGCGCCAATCTCCCCCGGATCGATGGGTCGTCTCTTTAGCGCGTTGCGTGCAGCCTCGACAGAAATTGTGGCAACGTCCTCGTCCGGTGACGGGACAGACTTGCTCTGTATAGAGATGCCGTTCTTGATACTCTCAGGGTCCTCACCCCATACCCTTGCAACTTCTTCGGACTTAATCCTGTACTTGGGGATGTAGGAACCATAACTCACTATTCCCGACATATTATTACGAGGCCGAAAAGGAGTTGCTTGTATATAATAATTAACGAAGCGAGATTAGACGTTTGCCGAACTCCATCGGTTTCGCCTTACTACATAGATTTCAGGCATATGGTAACTATATATATGCTCATATTTTATCTCCCTTAAGGTGAATTAATGGCGGATCTCACGCCAAATGCACAGAAGATTTACGACACCATAAAACGGCTCGGCGCTACATCGGAAGACAAGCTCAAGACAGCTGATGACGTAATGAAGGCCTCTGCCCTGGGTAAGGCCATGGTCAATGCTGCTCTGCAGGAACTAACAAATAAGGGATATGTCAAGAGAGTGGCCAGACAGAAGAGCGCAGGCTACTTCACTGTAAAGTGATTTATCCACAAACTTCCACTGAATTTATGGCCATATGGCACTTATGCGTCGTTAGGCGGATAAGTATCTCATATATGCTTTTTTTATTGAAAACATAGGATGCTGGGGTATTTGATAGGTATGTAGTAATTACTACATACAGTGACCATAGTCCCTGTGAAGAGGAACTCAAAGAGCGGCGAGGTTTACTACATTCTTGTGGCCGTAAAGCGTGTGAAGGGAAATGTAGATCCCAATCCTGGATGCTTCCATGTCGTTATGAGATCGCACTTCTTCAGTATAACTCTGTGGAGGAGAAAGTTATGCAGGTTCCTCGTCCGTGAGGGCGTACGCGATCTCCATGAATGACATCCCCGGATACCTGCGCTTGAAGCCGTGACAATCCACTCACCGTCATTTTCTATGCAGAGGATCAGTAGATGTAAAAGAAATCTAAGTGAGAGAGGTCAGGAATGTTGAAAGAAGCATTTATTGTAATGATCGACCCAGTCAGCAGCATATCGTTGATCTCTGACCTGCTCACATAGCCTATGCAGGATTAGAGCAGGGATGACAGATAGTAATCGATCCGGAGTATCGGTACAAGAATCTGCACATCCTTAGAGTTCACTGCGATCTTCTCTATCTCCATTTCCAATGGAACCATATGTTTCCAATCGAATTCTGGCTTATGGATCATTGTTTAAAGAACGAGATCCTGCAGGTACCAGAACCTTATCTTTCTCATGATGACTCTCCGTTTCCCCCGGAGGTCATCCGTGGATTCCAAGAAGCTATCTAAAAGATCTTCCCTCTTGACATAGCCGTTAAATAGTCATTTTAACTACTTTTATTATAACCGGTTTACACGATGTCCACATTAATCCTTAACGTAGACAGGGATAACGATTATGGCGAGAAAATCTCCACAGTTGGGCCGCTGGTGGGGTACGCCGAGTGCTACGATGCTGCCATCAGGCTGGCGTCCAAAGACCCGGAAGACTCAGACTCGAACGCCCTTTTTGGGGCCCTGAAGCTCTATGAGGATATGAGGGTTAAGAATGAGGATGTCGAGATATGCCTCATAACTGGCGACAGGGATGTTGGGGCCAAGTCAGATGTTGCCATCGGAGAGCAGCTGGATCACGTTCTTTCACTGAAGAAATTCGATGATCTTATCCTTGTTACAGACGGAGCCGAGGACGATTATATCCTCCCCCTCATAACATCCAGGATCAAGATTCGGTACGTGAATCATGTGATCGTTAGGCACAACCAGAACATCGAATCCATTTACTACTACATCGTAAAGGCCCTCCAGGATAAGGGAATAATCAACAAGTTCATCAAAACCATAGGTCTCGTGCTTCTCACCTATGGCCTGGTCTCGCTGATTTTCATAGTATACTATGCAGCTACAGTGAAGAACTACAGCATCACGCCCGGAAACGGGGCCATCACCACCGTGGTGATTGTCCTTGGAGGATACCTGGTGGAACGGGGATTCGAGGTATCAAGGCGCATAATAAGCCTGCTCAAGCATGTCCACCAGTATGCGCAGGAAACGAGGATATCGTTCCTGTCCTATGTGGTGGCAATCTCTCTCATATTCACCGGCATAGCATCAAGCCTGGTCGTGACTGTCCACAGCTATACAAACCCCCTGAACCAGTTTTTTGTGTTCATGTCGCTCTTTGTGTGGTGGATCTATTCCGCCATTTTTGCCAGGGAGATAGGGGTTGCCCTTGACCTCACAGTCAACGGCAAGACCGGAATAAACAGGATCCTATACGGGCTCATGTTCTCCCTCGCTCTGGTCCTGATAGTTTTCGGCGTGATCAACTATATCAGGTTCGTGCTAAGTTACATATCGCTTCAGTCGGCGGTGATTAATCTGTCCCTGATGATCATGGGTATCGTCATAGCCATTCTATCCTCCCTCATCAACAAGTATTATAATGACATCAGAAGCGTAGGCAACATAGAAGGCGGAATCGAAAGCCTGCTAGAGGAAAAGTGAACGGGACTGCCCTTGCTGCTGGATCTATGCTTTACGCCGACCTTGTGAAAGAACTGGGTATTGACGTGTCCCGCGATATAGAAGCCTGTGTTACGCTTGCTTCCATGGGAAACCTTTCCTCACCTGAAAAAGCATTTTCTGCTGTTCATCGCGGGTCCGACTTCGCTGTCATTGGTCCAGATGATCCCAGGATGGACATCCCTGAGGTCGCAGGATGCAGGTATGTCATGGTGGCAGACTCGGCCATAACAGTCTACCTCATGAGGTCAGGGAGGATCCCTGACTTTATCGTGACCGACCTGGATGGCAACATGGCCCAGATACTGGAATGTAACGCACGTGGCACAAATGCTATCATTCACGCACATGGAGACAATATCCCTCTGGTGAAACGATACTTGCCCCTATTCAGGGGGACAGTGGTGGGATCCTGCCAGGTGGTAGAACACCCTGCGGGAATAATTGCTCCCGGCGGATTCACAGACGGTGATCGCGCTGCATATATAGCCAATATGCTCGGGGCCTCCTCCATATTGCTCACCGGATTCAGCTTCATCAGTCCCGTTTACAAGCAAGGTTCCGATCCCTCAAGAAAGGGGACCAAACTGAAATGGGCCCAAAGGTACCTTCAGGATCTGGCCATGATAAGGGGGAATGAAATGATCAGCGGACCACTTTTCCGTATCTGAAAATCTTTCCATCCCTGGCCACGACAGGGAAGTCCACAGTGTCCAGCTTTACGGCATAATCGAGGTCCCTTGCAAACCCTATGAGGGAGAGTCTCCTTGCCCCTGAACTCTCCATGATCTTTTTCTTGTAGTCCGCAAATGATGGCTTTTCACCCTTCAAAAAACTTTCAAGGTACTCTGCGAAGATGAAGTCCTCGTCTGCATAGCCATCCGGTCTGCCCGAGGCTATGATATAGACCTCGTCATCATGGGCGATCTCACTTAAGGTCCCCGACGCGTTGACAAAGGAGGCGATAAAGACGCGATCCACATGGATCTTCTCCAATATCTTTGTGCCGTTGGTCGACGTAAAAATCACCGTCTTTCCCTTGAAGTCAATCCCCCAGATCTCCGATGGAGAATTGCCATATTCAAATCTAGGCACCTTGAAGCCGTACCTCTCACCGGCAATCACGTAATCCGGATGTTCCCTCTTTATGGCCCTAGCCCTTTTTATGGTGGCGCATGGCAATATATACGAGGCGTTCTGCTTGAGCAAGATGGGCATCGTGGTGGTGGACCTCAGTATGTCCACAAGGACTGCGGTCCCTTCGTGCGGGATGCGGTCCTTCCTTCCGTCGAGAATTTCGATTTTCAGCTGTGCACCTGTGATTATATTGCATCTACCTTTATATGTCTTGGCAGCCACAGTGAGGGTACTTCTTAAGTTAACACCAGTGCGATCTCCAGTTGGTCTGCACAAGGTGTAGGTATCAGAAAATAGAGTCTGAAGATCACTGATACCTGTACCTTATTCTCACGTTTCAATGGTTTTTATGGTGTGCCAGCTTAAAATGTGATTGCCACAAAAAGATTAAAAGCTACACATAAATTCCCGCCTGGAAGAATTACTCATGGCTCAGACAGTAAACACAATGGTGGAGGGCGGAAAGGCAAGCACCGGTCCACCCCTTGGTCCCGCGCTGGGACCTCTTGGATTGAATCTAGGTCAGCTGATCAAGGAAATAAACGACATGACCAAGGCGTTTCAGGGAATGCAGGTACCTGTCACGGTTATTGTTACCGATCCTACACAGAAAAAATATGAGATCAAGGTAGGCATCCCTCCGACATCGGCACTGCTGAAGAAGGAACTTGGAATTGAAAAAGGCTCAGGGAAGAGGAGGGAGACAGTCGCCGGAAATGCGACGATTGACCAGATCAAGAATGTCGCCGCGGCAAAGCTTCCAGGGATGATGTCATACGACCTCAAAGGCGCCGTGCTTGAAGTTCTAGGCACATGTCTTACTCTCGGGGTAACTGTGGAAGGAAAAGATCCAAGAGAGGTACAAAGCCTTATAAAAGAAGGCTCAATCAAGATTTAATTCTGTAGGAGAGCAATCGCTCGCAGGCACTACGGGAGATGGTTTATTTGGCAGAAAGCACACTTGAAAAGGCAGTTAAACAGGTAAAGGCAGGAGACAAGAGGAATTTTCTGGAGAGCGTGGAGGTTGCATTCAACCTGAAGGACCTTGACCTCAGCGATCCAAAGAACAGACTCAATGAGGAGATAGTCCTGCCAAGCGGCAGAGGGAAACCGGTAAAGGTCGGTGTATTCGGCTCTGAAGAGATGAAGCAAAAGGCGAAAGCGGCAGCTGATGCGATTTATGGTCCAGAGGATCTGGCAAAATTCGCAGAGGACAAGAAGGCGTTCAAGAAGATCGCCAACCAGATGGAATTTTTCATAGCAGAATCAACGCTCATGGCTACCATTGGTCGAACCCTGGGTCAGGTACTCGGTCCAAGGGGCAAGATACCCAGGCCCGCTCCTCCAGGCCAGGACCCCACAACATTGATCGGCAACCTTAAGAAAACGGTTAGGGCAAGAAGCAGGGACAGGAGAACGTTCCATGTCCCCATAGGTACAAGAGAAATGAAGGATCAGGAATTGATAGATAACTTCAACGCGGTATTCAAGAGACTCACGGGAAAGCTGGAGAAAGGAAGGGGCAACATAGAGTCAATTTATCTCAAAACAACAATGGGCAAGGCAGTTAAACTCGAGGTAGGTGAACTGGAGTGACCAACCCCGCTGCATGGAAACTTGAAGAAGTCAAGGACATAAAGGCAAAGCTCGGGTCCAAGGATCTGTTTGCCGTGGTCGGGATCAAAGGGATAAGAAATTCCCAGTTGCAGAAGATCAGGAGAGACCTGAAGGGGAAGGGGACCCTAAAGGTGGTCAGGGCGTCCCTGCTCAACAAAGCCCTGGATGAGTCCAAGGCCAAGAATCTTGACAGGCTCAAAGAGGTTTCAAAAGGCCAGCTTGCCATTCTCACAACCTCTGAACACCCTGCAAAACTTGGGGAAATCCTGGAAGGTACCAGGCAGAAGGCAGCCGCAAGAGGCGGCGAGTTGGCAGACCACGACATTATCATAGAGGCGAAAGAGACCAGCTTCCCTCCAGGACCCATGGTCAGCGAGTTCCAGAAGGCTGGGCTGCAAACCTCCATAGAGAAGGGAAAGATCGTCATAAAGAAAGACGCTGTCTTTGTCAGGGCGGGGGAACCAATTTCAAGGGAAAAAGCAAAAATCCTGGAGAAGTTGGAGATATTGCCGCTCACCGTCGGACTTGAGATCCTCGGGGCCTACGGAGAAGAGGTATTCTATTCCAGGGACGCACTTTCGCTAACATCCAGATCCATAACAGAGTCTGTGGCCAGGGCTCTTGCAGAGGCAAAGAGCATAGCACTAAGTACAACCTATCTGGTCAGAGAAATTATCCCTGAACTCCTTGTGAAAGCAAGGGTCGCTGCAGAATCGCTCGCAGTGGAATCCAAGTATCTGGACGAAAGCAATATAGAGTTATTTATACTAAAAGCGATTAGGGAAGCGAACGCGCTGAGTTCGGCGACTCTTGGAGAAGAAGTTCAGGGATCGAAAGAAACTGCAGAGAGCAAGAAAGAGGAAAAGAGCGAAGAGAAGGGGGCGTCCGATGAGGATGTGTCCTCTGGGCTTGGAGCGCTGTTTGGATAAGGAGGCAACAAGAAATGGAATATGTATACGGAGCTTTACTGTTACACTCAGCTGGACAGAAAGTTGACGAGAAGAACCTCGAGAAGGTTCTGAAAGGGGCAGGAGTAGAAGTCGACGAGGGCAGGGTCAAATCCCTTGTATCTGGTCTTAAGGACCTGAACATTGAAGATGTCCTGAAGAACGCTGCTTCAATGTCGGTTGCTGCACCAGCTGCTGCAAAGGAAGAGGCACCAAAGAAGAAAGAGCAGAAGAAGGAAGAGAAGAAAGAGGAAAAGAGCGAAGCCTCACAGGAAGAGGCTATGGAAGGTCTGAGCGCACTCTTCGGATGAAGTCTGCATGGACGTCTATCCACTTTTCTGGGGCATCATAAAATATTTGCTTCCCGCAATGTTCCTTGTGGTTTCATTGTGGGTAATTCCAAATATCCTTCTCCTCATGGTTTCCATCATATGGATACTGGCAACCATAACTGTCAATGTCCTTTACATGGAAGAATCGAAGCCTCGCAGAGATTTTTCTGGCCGTTGAATTTTCGGCCAAAAAATTATTCATATTAATATTTACATTTTTCCCGCAGTCTTCTGGAATGTCATTCCATGCATATCACATATCTATGATGAATGGATTCAGGCTTGATAATTCTGAAGGTTCCATATCCGGTTAAGGTCAGGATTTCTTCGTTCACAGGCTGTGACCGCAGGGGTGATGCATGGACCTGACAGTGCTGGAGATAATCCTGTCCCTGATTTCCGGCCTTGTGGTTGGATTCTCGCTGGGACTCATAGGTGGTGGCGGATCAATCCTTGCCATTCCGCTCCTCATATACGTTGTTGGAATAAACGATCCCCATGTGGCCATAGGCACTTCAGCACTGGCAGTTGGAGCCAATGCTTTCTTCAACGTTTTGCCACATGCGAGAAAGCATCATGTGTATTACACAGAGGGTGGGCTGTTCACGCTCCCAGGGATTGCGGGAGCCCTTTTCGGAGCTGAGTTGGGCATCCTCACTCCCGGAAACGATCTCCTCCTTGCTTTCGCATTCCTGATGATCGGTGTAGCCGTATACATGTTAAAGAGAAAGTGCGTGGATGCTGCAGAGAACCCTGTTGTGCAACCGGGGAAGAGGAGAACCTGGAAAATCATCGCTATGGGATTTCTTGTGGGTTTCGCCTCAGGCTACTTCGGCATTGGTGGTGGATTCCTCATTGTCCCGGGTCTCATATATGCCGCAGGACTGAACATTGTTGAGGCAGTGGGCACCTCTCTTATCTCCGTTGGTGCATTTGGAATTGTTACTTCGCTAAGGTACGCAATGGACGGCTACGTGCTCCCCTTGATATCAGTACTCTTTGTGGCTGGCGGGGTTGCTGGAGGATGGGCAGGGGCGCGACTGGCATCCTCTGTGCCCAGAAGGACACTTAGCAGGATATTCGCTGTGATTGTGATCCTGGTCGCCGCATACATGATTTATGTCGGCGTTCCTTCGATCCCCTGAAACCTGTCCAGGACTCGACCTCGCGGTCCCCTGTCCGTTCAGGCCAGATTGAGTTCCTCGATCTTGCTCATTACCTCTGAGGAATGATCCTTTGGCGTCACCTTATCGTACACGTGGGCAATTTTCCCATGGCTGTCAATGACAAACGTGACCCTGCTCGCTACTCCCCTGTCACTCAGGACTCCATACTTCCTGGCAATGTCCTTTTCCTTGTCAGCCACCAGCGTGAAGTTCAGATTGTATTTCTCCTTGAACTTTGTGTGAGACTTCTCGTTATCGACGCTCACTCCAACCACCTTTATGCCTTTCTTCTGGAATTCTGAGTGGCTGTCCCTGAAAGAACATGCTTCAGCTGTGCATCCGGGAGTGTCGTCCTTCGGGTAGAAGTAAAGTACCACGGTACTGCCCTTCAGCGCGCTGAGTTTCACTCTGGATCCGGTTTCGTCTGGTGCCTCAAAATCCGGAGCAATATCTCCGATTCTTGGTAGGTTTGTCATGGATAATCAATACAATTTGATAATTAAATGTTAATGGAGGCGGAAGGTGTGCTTACAGAGGTTTCATCTGACTTTACTGAGAGTGCATTTACCGCGTTTATCCTTACCTTCACCTCCCCCTGGAATTATTGCAGCTTGGAAATAGTGTGACCCAGGGTCGCCCCTCCCACTATGCCTTGAAAGGGGCAGCCAACATTAATTAAAACAGCCTCAATAGCCTCTCATGACAGTGAAGGGAGTGGTGATGGCTGGAGGCAAGGGGACAAGGTTGAGGCCCATCACCTATTCTATCCCAAAGCCCCTTGTACCCATTGCAGGACGCCCGTGCATAGATTACACCCTCGACTCATTCTACAGGGCCGGAGTCAGGAATGTCATAATCACAACGGGCTACAAGTTCGAATCACTCATAGAAGGGGTGATCGAGTTCAAGAATACCGACCAGAACATCCTTTTCTCGGTGGAAAGGGAACCTGCAGGAACTGCTGGCAGCGTGAAGATGACCTCCAAGTTCCTTGAAGATACGTTCATTGTTGGAAGCGGAGACGTGCTTGCAGATTTCGACATTAAAGAGCTCCTTGATTTCCACAGGAAAAGAAAGTCCAAACTTACGATCGCACTGACAACCGTTGAAGACCCAAGCCAACTGGGAGTGGTAGACCTCAAGGATGGGATCATCAGGAAGTTCATAGAGAAGCCTCCGAGGAATGAGGCCATATCCAACCTGGTTAATGCGGGCATATATGTGATCGAACCCGAAGTACTTGACCATATTCCTGCAGGAGAGCCTTACGATTTTGCCAGAGACCTGTTCCCAAAGCTCATCGACAGCGGCTTCGATATCCATGGATTCCAGGCCTCAGGGACATGGCTTGATGCGGGAAGGCCCATGGACATGATCACGGCAAACAAAGTCATGACCAGAAAGTACGGTCAGAAAACAGAATCTGGAAATGTCAACGGAAACGTTATCCTCAAGACCCCGCAGAATAAGCTGGAAAACTCCAGGATCTCAGGATCGACCTATATTGGTAGCGATGTGTCCATCGGGAAGGATTCTACGGTAGAGGACAGTGCGATTTATGATGGAGTCTATATAGGCTCTGGCGTTGAAATCGTGGATTCAATGATCATGGATTCTGTCAGGATCATGGATGGTACAAGGATCGCCCAGTCCGTCATAATGAGGGGGACGGTGATTGGAACCAATTGCGAGATCAGCCACAGTGTGCTGTCACCCCGGCTCAATCTGCATGATAATTCCCGGGTCTACAATGTTTCGCTCTCCTCAGAGGTAGTGGAGGAGGAGAACTAGGAGAATCAATGCCGTGGCCCCCATTGCGATATATATCCATTTCGCGTCGTTGCCGAAAATGATGGGCACGGGACCGATCATGATCACTCCACCGAACCTTTTTTTGTTGAGTTCTTGGGCAGTGTGACTCTGATCACTGCCCAGGTTCCCGGACCGCGGTTCATGTGGAGCTGAAGCCTCGAATGCTTGCGCAAAGATAAGCATCATACCGGCTATGATTAGTATCACAGGAACCACAGAAAATGGCCCGGTGAGATAAATCACCGGGATAACCAGTAAGATGTAGAAGCCACCCATACCAAGGGCAGCCATCACGATGGCAGAAATGATTCCAAGAAAGAAAAGCAGTATGCCAGCCCTGGACAGTAGCATCCTCAGAGGAATCCTGCTTTCTGCAGGATAAGAAGGTCTTCGGTTGTCAGCTGCTCCCCATTCTTGAACCTCTCGAAAAGCGTGCTGGCCCTTTTCTGGAGCTCTCCTTCTTTCTCCTTCTTCCTGGAGGTTCGCTCCTTTGACCTGATACCGTAGATTACCTTCTCAAGGTCCCTTAGATCGGTCTTTGCCTGGATAAAAGACTGGTGCTCCTTCTCAGACTCCTGATTGTACTTTATGAAAGCCTCGTGGAACTCGTCTGATTTTCTCCTGGTCTCGTCAAGTTCCTGCAGCATGGCATTGATCTGATCGCTGATTTCAGAAATCCTGTTGGATATCTGTTCTATGTCCTTCTTCATCGCCTCGGCAGTCTTGCGCTTCTCCGCGATCTCCGAGTTGATCTGTTTTACCTGATCGTTTCTCTCGAGTTCAGTCTCAAAGTGTGACTTCAGTTTCTTGATCTCGTTTGTGAGCTTCCTGATTTCCGATACAACCTTTATCTCTTCGTTCTTCTCGAGGGCAGTGGTCTCCTGCCTCTTAATGAGATGCTGAAGATCCCGCTCTTTCTTTCTTATGTCTCTGGGATCAATGCCCTCAACCCCCGCATTATCCCTGACCTTTCTGTACTCTTTCCTGATCTCGCTGAGCTCAGCGTAGAGTTTCTCCTTTTCAGGCCTCAACTTCTGCACCTGCTCTATGAGGGCGCTCTTCTCGGCTATCAGCTGCTTAACCTGCTCCCTCATCTCCTTTACCCTGGAGTTCAGGATGTCTCTCTGCTGTGCGTTATAAACAGCCTCTTCTGCAGCCCTGTCTCTCTTTGTTACATGATCCTCTACAACTTGCCTGATTGTCTCACGCTTTTGTTCAAATTCCTGAAGAAGCTCGGTCATACTCACCATTCATCGCAAAAGTAAACCTCCATTCTAGTGCTTAATAAATATTTTTTGCACTACCGGCAATTTCGAATCGAGATTTCAACATCACCGCTGCGTCAGCATATGAATTCATGCGCGTTTTGTCGTAGGACGCTGGCATATTCCTACTCCCCATTCATATCCATGTAAATAAATTCTCAGCATGCCCTCACACAGTTTCTTTGGGTGCGAACGTCAGCCATGTGCAGACGATGTCCCGTTAAAAAGCGGAAATTTCCACGGTCAAGCAATGCGACCTGAAGGTGCATTGCTTCGATCCAAACCTTCAACCACATGGATCATGAGTTTCCTCCCATGGAATAAATAAATAGGGATGATACATGGAATAGGCGTGAAGGTTATCAACTCCAAAAAGGGTCTAATCACGTCCATTGTTGCATTAGCAGTTGTGTTCGTTCTCATCAGTCTGCCTCTTGGACCTCTCCCCCCACTTGAGAAGCTGCTCAACCCTTCTGAGGGCATATGGGCTCCTCAGGGGAATCCATATTTTCCGGGAGCCACCAACCTCACTATCTCCTATGACAATTCCACTGCATCGGTGCAGGTTTTCAAGGAGGCGGATGGCTTCATCGGCATCGCCTCCAACAATACATGTGGGATGTACTATGAACAGGGTTATCTGGAAGCCCAATACAGATTGGAGGAGATGGTTCTCCTTGAGAAGACCGCTACTGGTACCCTGTCTTCACTCATAGGCAATGCAGGACTCCAGTCGGACATATTCTACAGGGATCTCCAGGACTGCCAGATTGCTGCACAGGAAGTTGCTGGCCTTTCGAGGACGGGATATACATATCACGCCGTGAAAGCCTTCGTAGCGGGAATAAATGACTATATCACAACACTGGGCCCTGCAAATATTCCTCTGCTTTTCAAGGTGCTCAACTACCAGCCTCAGACCTTCAACATGACGGAAATCTTCGCCATCCAGCAGCTTTTCCTTTGGCAGAATAGCGCAGGAGGGCTGGGACCCATTTACTTCAATTTTGCACTGCAGAAGATGCCTGAGAATGTTGTAAAAGCCCTCTACCCCGCCTATCCTGCAGGAATTCAGAACCCCATAGTTCCATACTCCCTGAACCCAGGGGTTTACAATGAATCAGGTGACATCTCCAACCTCTCGCTCTACAGTCCTTATTTCAATTATTCACTGTCTTCTCCCTCGCCTAGCCCGCTGGCACATGCAGTCATGCCATTGCTAACCCCGGGAACCCTGGGGGAGTCCATTGCATCGGCCACCAACATTCAATGCTCCAGAGATTTCAGCAATGACTGGGCAGTCAATGGGGTAAAGACAGGAAACACCTCAGCACTGCTTGCCAACGATCCTCACCTCACAACTTCAGTCCCCTCAATATGGATGGGTTTCCAGCTTGTTTCGCCTGGAGAAAATGCCATTGGGGTAACATTCCCAAGCTTCCCTGGCATTGTGCTGGGCCATAACAACAGGCTATCCTGGGGAGCGACCAACGCCCAGGTACAGGAAACCTATTTCTACGCCGAAATGGTTAATTTATCAAAACCCTACGAATACTACAGCAACGGAAACTGGGCTCATTTCAATGTGATCAACGAGAGCATTCCTGTTGCGGGAGGTCCCAGCAGTCCCCTGACCATAAGGGTCGCGGACAATGGTGTTGTCGTGGTCAACTGCTACAGACCCATTGCAATGGACTGGACCGGATTTTCACCAAGCTATGAGCTCAGCTTTTTCCTGCACATAGACAGCGCTGCTTCGGTTTTACAGTTCAGGGACAACCTCTCAAAGTACTACAGGGTTGCAATTCAGAATTTCGCGGTTGCTGACAGTGGTGGTAATATCGGCATATTCCCATGGGGAAACTATCCTGTAATCAACGGAGGTAATCCAAGAGGGATCATGCCAGGTACGGGGCAGTATAACTGGGTCGGCTTCATCCCGTTCCAGAAGCTTCCTTTCCTGTACGATCCTTCCCGCGGGTTTGTATTCTCTGCCAACCAGATCACTGTTTCAAGCAATTACCCATACTACATTGGATGGGACTATGAGTCAGGCTACAGGGCAGACCAGATCCACGCTCTTCTCAATGCCAGCAGATCCATGAATGTGGCGGGCATGGAGAGCATCCAGCTTAACGTCCACGATTTTACCACGGATCTGCTCCTCCAGCCCCTTGTCAAAGCTGTTGGGCAATACAGCCAGTCATATTCATCACAGTACAATACCCTGAAAACATGGAACGGGACCATGACGGTGGATTCCACTGCCGCCACTATTTACTATTTCTGGCTGCAGAACATGGTGAATGACACCTTCCGGCCGTATCTGCAGAAGTACGGAATAAATGCATCCGAGGGGCTCAACCAGACATCATATTTCCTTGGACCGGATTCCACCTATCACGGCCCACTAATAGAGGACCTGGTAAACTGGACGGTGAAAGCTCCTGACATCAGCTGGTTCAACAACCCATTGACGGGGCAGGTGAGAAACTTCACCACTCTGGCTGACCTTGCATTCAACCAGACCGTGGAAAAACTTACCTCCCTGTACGGTCCATTTTCATCTTCATGGAACTGGGGAAACATCCACAAGAGATACCTGTCAAGCCTTGCAGGAATAACCTTGTTCAATACGCAGTCTCTTCCTGCGGCCGGTGATTCCAACACCATAAATGCAGCATATGGGCTGTTATCAGACTTCGGTCCCTCCTGGAGACAGGTCATAAACATGTCCGACCCCCTTTCTGGCGTTGGCATATATCCTGGTGGCATTTCAGAGAATCCCCTCAGCGTCTATTATGAAAACACTTTCGTTGACTGGAATAACGGGGCATATTATCTTCTGATTCCACAGGATGCGCCCACTGCTTTCTTCTACCTCTACAGGGCGGGTGTTCAGCCATGAACTGGAAAGTACTCTATCCAGCCACCTTTCTGCTGCTTGTTGCTACCTCTTTCGCATGTGCGTATGGCGGCTTATGGTACCTGGAGGTCATACCGTCAGCTGCCGCCGGGTACCTCCTGTTACGTGGCAGAATACCGGAATTGTTGAGCGGACTTGCATTTGCCCTGGGGATAACCATAGAATTGCTTTACTTCCAGGCTTCCTACAGGCTGGGTGAAGGAGGAATCCTAGCCGGGCTCATAGGGTTGCCTGGTGGATTTGTGGTTCCGCTGATCCTTACACTCCTCATTTCATTCATCATAGGATTCTTTGGAGCTGCGCTCGGTGCGTCCTTTTCAGACCCTAGCATACTGCTGAGAAAGGGAAATGGAACTGGCGAGAAACCTTGAAGCACGGACTTGGTCGTGCACCTAAACCTATATCTTCATGTCAGTGCATTGGTGATTGGTAAAATTGAATGAAGGCAGCAAACTGGAGGAAATAGTGAATTCGGTTGAACATCTGGTAAAAGGAATGAGAATCCTGGATGTCGGGACTGGGTTCGGAACTGTGATGTCAAGGCTACTGCAACATCCGGAATATAGCGTGGTGACTGTGGATCCGGAAGCATGGGTCTTTGATAAAATCGAGAAAGAATATGCCTTAGACCTAAAAAGCGGGAGACTTAAGCTGGTCAGGAGCAAGGCAGAGGATCTTCCATTTGAAGATCAGTCTTTTGATTCATCGCTGGCCGTGTGTTCGCTTCACCATCTTAATGATCCCGTAAAAGGGCTTATTGAAATGGAGCGGGTAACGTCAGGCAGGATCATTGTGACAGACTGGGATGTGGGGTCCTCCGGTTCCCACAATCCCCACTCGCCGGAACACCTTGGGAGAATCAAAGGCGCCATTCTCTCATATGCCGGCAAAAATGGCTACGAGATAAGGGAGATGGGAAACTGGTACCTGGTGTACAGATGACTCCATAAGGGTTCGTTTCAATTGCCTTCCCTGCCAACGGATAAATACCGGCATTGACTTTGAGCCCCATGACCCTCGGTTCAGACATTCTGGAAATGGGATTCACCTTAGTGCATGATCAGGGAAGACAAGCTTTCAATGCATTTCAACCCGGGAATACAGGAGGCAAAGGTACTGGAAAGTTCAGCACTGTTGAGCTTGATAGTGAAATGGATTATGATGCGATTTTTTCCGTGGTCAAGAAAACAGTCAAGCAGGTTGTCCACAGGGAGAGAGCGGGTCTGGGTCTTGCACTTGCTGAACTTCCGCCCACATTGGGCGCTTTCTGGGAGATTGGTGGCAATTACATCGTGATGAATGAAGCGCTCATCGGTGCAATGACCTCTCTCGCAAGGAACAGGACCGAGTTCAATTCCTTCATATATTCCATTCTGACCCATGAATATCTCCATTCCGTTGGGTTTATAGATGAGGGAGAGGCGAGGATCCTCACAGCAAAGGTTGCAGTCGAAAGCTTCGGTGAAGATCATCCGGCGAGCATCATCAGTTCCGCAGGCCCGTGGGCCATATATCCTGATCTACTCCGCGTAAGGGGGGGAAATGGCTCTGGATTAAAGATAGTGAGCCGGTTTGATTCGGACTCCACCAGCTACATCAACTAATTCCCCCACCATGTAGTTAATTGGTTTCCGGTGAGACTGACCTTAAAAGTTGGTCTTTGAAACCAAGAATTTGAGATAAAACAAAGATTTGAAGGGTATTTCCAAAATCCACTAACAGACTACGGACAGCTTTGCTAAATGATCTGGTGATCCAATCCTTACTCTTTTAACTCCAGCCGGGATCAGGACTCATGAGAGAAGTGCCATTTTACCTGCCCTGCATGAAGGAAGTGCCGGATCACCCCCAAAGAATAATCAGCCTCAGTCCATCTGTGACGGAGATACTGTTCGAGCTTGGAATGGGGAGTCGCATCGTAGGTATTTCTGCTTTCTGCGGAAGGCCAAAAGAAACCGCCACGAAAAGGAAGATAGGCAGCTATGGCCATGTGCGGGAAGAGTTGCTGAGGGAGCTTGACCCTGATCTCATACTGATGATCTCCGGGTACCAGAACAGCTTCTACGAGAATATTTCAAAAAATTTTCCGGCATATTTGTTCAGACTGCCGGTGTCCGTTTATGATATTCTTGACCTGGTCTATTCTGTTGGCCTTGTGGTAAATGAGAAGCTTGCGGCAGAAAAACTTTTAAATTCCCTGGTTCCTGCCCTGACCTTCGGCAGCCCTGAAGAGAGATTCAGGACCTATGTAGAGATTGATCTTGGTGGCCCTGTTTCCTTTGGCAGTTACAGTTACATCACCCATGCTCTCTCACTCACGGGATTTGACTCGGTCCTTGGCAATGTGGACAGGGAATGGACCGGCGTTGATTTTGATCAGATCAGGGAGTTGGATCCCGAAGTAATCATCTATGAGCCCAAGATGTATGGGCGGTTCAATCAGAACATGATAAAGGAAATCATGGAAAAAAGGGAATGGCAAGGTATTTCTGCGGTTAAAACGGGAAACATATTTGTCACTCCTGGGCCACTTGATTTCCTGGCACACCATGGACCATCGTTTATCAG
>JAKAAY010000021.1 GCA_021802055.1 Thermoplasmata archaeon | reverse complement strand
TCGTTGAGTGCCTTGAGCGCATCATAATCTTCCTTGAAATCAGCGAGTATGAGAGCCTTGTAAAAATGGTATTGTGAATCATTGCCTTCTGATCGGATTGCTTCGTTGATTTCCTTGAGAGCCTCATTGAGTTTTCTTAGGTTATAGAGGGACACTCCCTTCTTAAACTTGATTTCGTGGTCTTTTGGCTCCTTGGCAAGCACGAGATTGAAGTCAGCAATGGCATCGCTGTACTTCTTGAGATCGAACAGAACTCTTCCTCTCGCCTTCCTGTAATCGAGCTTTGTCTCGTTCAATGAAACAGACTGATTAAATTCCTCCAGAGCCTGGGTAAGTTTTGCTGCATTGTAAAGGACGAGTGCCTTCTTGTAGTGGTACTCAGGCTGTTTTGGGTCAGCCTTAATGGCATCGTCATACTGCTTCAGGGCATCAGCGGAGTTTCCAGAAGTAAGTAATATCGTCCCCTTAGAATACTGGTATTTAGGATTTTTGGGATCAAGCTTAATTGCCTCTTCGATCTCCGAAAAAGCCTCTTGTTTGCGCCCCAGGTCAGATAGTATCAAACCTTTTTCGCCATGGTATTCAGCTTTGCTGCTGTCAATGATTATCGAAGTATCAAATTCCTCAAGGGCTTCATTCAAATTGCCCGCTTTCTTGAGAACCATGCCCCTTCTGAAGTGGTAATCTGCGTTGTTTGCATCCACCTTAAGAGCCTCTTGGTACTCCTTGGCGGCTTCATTGAACTTTCCCACGCCATCATAAAGGACAGCCCTCTTAAAGTGAAATTCAGGGTTATTGCCCGATAGCTTCAGAATCCTGTCGTACTCTTCTATGGCCTCGTTATGCATGTTGAGTTCGTCGAGGATCATGGCCCGCGTGAGGTGGTACTCCAGTTTCCCGGAATCTCGGGAAATCGCAGCGGAGATCTCACTCTCCGCCTCCTTTTTGTTTCCCATCTTCAGAAGGACAAGGGCTTTCTTGTAGTACGCCTCAGAACTGTTGGGGTCGCATTCCAGTGCCTGCTGAAAGCATTTAAGCGACTCATCCAGTTTATCCATTTCCTGGAGGATTTCGGCTTTTCTGATGTATGCCTCCAGATATTTATTATCCTTGCTTATCGCATCCTCCAGTTCCCTCAGCGCCTCAGCCTGTCTTCCAAGTTTGTTGAGCACATAACCTCTTTCAAAATGGAATACAGGGTCTTCAGGGGCAATTCGTATGGCTTCGTTGTATTCCCAGAGAGCCTCTTCATACTTCTTTGCGGATCTAAGTGCATAAGCCAGGTCGCGGTGGAACTGTGGCTCAAGCGGGTCCAGCTTGACTGCCTCCTTCTCTTCCTTGATGGCTTCCTGGATCTTACCAGCAAGAAGCAGGCAGTTGCCCTTGTTGTTCCTGTATGTAGGGTCCCTGGGGTTAAGTTCCAGGGCTTCGTTATACCTCTGGATAGCCTCATCGTAGTTACCCATCTCAGTCAGTATATTCCCATAATCGTTGTAATAATCCGGGTCACGGGGATTGATCTTCAGGGACTCGTTAAGTTCTTTAATGGCCTCCTCAAGTTTGCCCAGATCATGCATTACGATGGCCCTTGAATAGTGGTATCCCGCTTCCCCAGGATTCAGTTTAAGTGCAATGTTGAAGTCAGAAAGTGCGTTACCATTGTCTCCTGAATTATAGTACGAGAGCCCCCTGTTGTAGTAATATGTCGCATCATCTGGATTGAGATCGATTGCCTTAGAATAGCTTTCAATTGCTTCCTCGAACCTTCCAAGGTTGAAAAGAACGACCCCGCGGTTGTTATGTGCAGTTGGATTTTTTGGATCTTTTTGGACCTCTGTGGTATATTTTTTTAGTGCCTCTTCCTGAGCTGTAGTACCCTTTATCAATGATCCTCTGGACGCACTTTGAATAGCTTCTGCATCTTCATCTTCTGTACTCTTACCACGGGCCACCATTAGCACATCACTGAAAATTTCTGGCAATGTTAATTATGGTTATGCATTTTAAGGTTATCGATTCGTCAGCGTAGTCTTATTTTCTGCATATATGTACTTTCGAGCGGCTCCGAGTTTAATAAGTTTCTTCCTAACGGGCAGTGTTCTGGATTAAACTTTCAGGTTGAACTACCGCGAGTATAATTCTCCTGCTTGCCATTACAACAAATCTGTATGAACTGCATGACTCTTGTCTGCCGATTCAGGTTCAAGAGCACGCCTTTCATCAAATTCTATGGTATCTCACCTATCCGGCACATCAATGACAGAAGCAATTGTGTAAAAGAACACATGACCTGTATGCCATGGTTCTCCAACTCGGGCACTTCGTACCCTATCCGCACAGTCATTAACAGTATAGGCCAGTAAATGTTTAAATATCAACCCGAGTTCCCGTGAGGGTATAGGACCATACACCAAGGGCAATGTCTCTGACATCCCTGCGGGAGAGTCCAAACTTCTGGGCTGTCCATAAAGTGTAACGGTTCTTTCGGGTGAAAAACCAATGGCGACACCGCATCATCCTAGAAGAGGATCTACAGCATACTATCCAAGAGTACGAGCTAAGTCCCAGCAGGGAAGCCTAAGAAGCTGGCCTGAAGTCCATGATAAGGCGAAAATCCAGGCATTTGCAGGCTACAAGGTTGGGATGACACACGTTGAGATGATAGACTACAGGCAGCACAGTGTTACTGCAGGACAGAATCTGATGAGCGCAGCGACAATTATCGAGGTTCCGCCGCTTACTGTCGCAGGCATTAGATACTACGGGAGCGACGAGAACGGTCTCCGGGTTATTTACGAGTCCTGGGCTGAAAAACAGAAGGACGATATTTACAGGCGCATTCCGTTGAGAGAAGTTTCCGAGTCCAAGGAAAGCAGGCAACCTCCTGAGGTTTCGCTTGTTGATGAAGTGAGGCTCATCGTCCACACCAATCCTGGCATGGTGACAGGCATTCCAAGCAAAACACCGGAGATTTTTGAAATTAACGTTTCAGGAAAGACCATAGCTGAAAAGATTGAATATGCGGCGAGCAAGGTGGGTAAGGATTTATCGTTCACTGAATTTTCCTCCGTTGGGCATTTTGTTGATGTTATCGGCGTAACTAAGGGCAAAGGATTCACGGGGCATGTGGAGAGATTTGGGGTCAAGCTCCTTCCACGTAAGAACAGGAAACACAGGAGAATGATAGGTACACTGGGGCCATGGCATCCCGACTGGGTCCGCAACACTGTTCCTCAGGCAGGCCAGATGGGCTATCAGCAAAGAACAGCTCATAACATCCGGATACTTAAGGTTGGAACAAAGGACGAAGCGGACAGCATAAATGTAAAGGGAGGACATGTCGGCTACGGCCTTGTGAGAAATGACTTCATACTGGTTCACGGCTCAATTCCCGGACCTTCTAAGAGGCTCATAAAGTTCAGAGATGCTGCCAGAGCGAAAGGAAAGGCAGTGCAGGAGATAAAGCTGCCATATGTCTCACTGGAATCAAAGCAGGGTGATTAAACTGAAATCCAATCTATATTCAAAAAGTGGAGAGATCATCAGAGAGATCGACCTTCCAAAGGTTTTCGAAACCGTTCCGCGAGAGGACCTCATAAGGAAAGCCTTCAGGTCAAGTACGCTTTCCAGACGCCAGCCTTTCGGCTCATATACCTTTTCTGGCATGAGAAGGGTTGGCCATAATCTGGGGCCCAACCATGGCATATCGAGGATTCCAAGGATAGCGGGCGGTTCACGCGGTGTTATCAACGCAAGCATGGTCGGAGGCAGAAGTGCACATTCTCCAAGGAACACAAAGAACCTCACCATAAGGATCAACAGGAATGAAAGGAGACTTGCACTGAAGTCTGCCATTTCCATGACGGCAGTTAAAAGCGCAGTTACCGCAAGAGGACATAAACTCTCCTCGGAGGTGCAACTTCCCATTGTGGTTGAGGACGCTGTTGCCGATATTACGAGAACCAGGGACGCTCTTGCCCTTCTTTCCCAGATGGGGATCGCGGAAGACATAGAGAGAGCCAAGGAAGGCGTCAGAATAAGGGCGGGCCGTGGAAAGATGAGGGGACGGAAATATAAGAAACCGCTGAGTGTCCTGGTTGTTGGCACAGATAAGGAATCTCTGAGGCCGTTCGGAAAGATATCCGGAGTGGAGATTGCCGACGTGAGGAGCATGAGTATCAGAAGACTTGCTCCCGGAGGAGTTGGTGGAAGGCTGACACTGTTCACGGAAGGTGCCCTGAAGGCGATGGGTGAGACTGAATGACACGATATATATATGCACCGGTTGCAACCGAAAAGTCCATGATGCAGACTGAAAGGGAGAACAAGATTACTTTCATAGTGGACAGGAAAGCAACAAGGGAAGAAATCAAAAAAGAAGTGGAAGAAAGGTTCGCGGTTAAGGTTACGGAAGTCAATGTGATGATAACAAAAAAGGGGAAGAAGGCTGTGGTAAGACTTGATGACAGTGTGTCTGCAGAGGAATTTGCAGGCAGGATTGGAATATTCTGAGGTGAATCAATGGGTAAGCCTATAGTAGCACAGAGAAGGGGAAAGGGGGGTCTTGTATACAGGAGTCCCAGCCACAGGCATGTCACCCCAGTGAAACTGCCCAGAGATGGCCAGTATCTTGTCAAGGATATCATACATGCACCTGGAAGGAACGCACCTCTCCTGGTACTGTCTGGCGCAGACGGCACTAAATCCTACCAGCTCGGTTTCCGAGGCGCATTTGTTGGCGAGAAACTGAAGAGCGGTGCAGAAATTTCTGGTGAGGGTTCCACCGTACCCCTGGGTGCAATAGCAGACGGTTCTGTCGTGCACAACATTGAAAGCATGCCAGGCGACGGCGGCAAATTCTGCCGTACAGCCGGATCATCTGCACTGGTCGTGAGTCATGGTGACTTCGTTTCAGTAAGGCTTGCTTCAGGCAAGATAAGGAGGTTCCACCCTTCATGCAAGGCAACGCTTGGAATTGTGGCCGGATCAGGTGCAAGAGACATACCCATAATGAAGGCAGGTAACCACATACATTACCTGAGGAGCAAGGCAAAGAGGCCCTACACGGTGAGGGGAGTAGCGATGAACGCAGTCAACCATCCGCATGGAGGAGGCAATCACCAGCATGTGGGAAGACCAAGCACTGTAGGGACTGGAACGCCTCCAGGCAGGAAGGTCGGGCGTCTGTCGCCCCAGAAGAAGAGGAGGAAAGATTAATGGCATCTAAGAAACCACCAGTTTCGGTAAAGTCCATCAAGCGAAAGGCCAGAAAGTCACAAAAGATTGTTCTGGGGCGCACGAGAGAGTTCATGTACAAGGGGCACTCCATTGAAGAACTCCAGAAGCTCGACATTGACGCAATTAAGGAACTGGTATCATCCAGGGCAAGGAGGTCTCTCAGCAGGCCCATGAACCATGAACAGCAGGCACTCCACAAAAAGCTTCTGGGCCCAAAGAATCAGGTAAAAACCCAGGTCAGGGATCTCATAATCATTCCCAGATACATAGGTAAAGTGATAGAAGTCTACAATGGAAACGGATACGTAAAGTTCGAGATAAAGCCGGAAATGATTGGTCACTATCTTGGTGAATATTCCCTTACAAGGAAGGAAGTTAAACATTCAGGTCCCGGAGTGGGTGCGACAAGATCTTCGAAATTCATGCCTCTAAAGTGATTTATATGAAAGGTTACTCAATTCAGGAAATGCCGGAAAAAAGTGCCATAGCCAGAGCTGTGGAAGTAGATATCTCTCTTAAGGACGCGGTCAACGTCGCCCATTACATCAGGGGGATGGGTGCGAATGAAGCAGTCAAGACCATGGACGAGGTCATAGAGAAGAAGAAGCCTGTTCCATACTTCAGATACCTGGACTCTGTATCACACCGGAAGGGAATTGGTCCTGGCAGGTTTCCTGTCAGGGCTGCAAAGGCTTTCAAGGCCACGCTTGAGAACGCCATCTCTAACGCAGAGTTCAAGAACCTTGACGTTGAAAACCTCAGAGTTGTACACGTGGAAGCAACCAAGGGAAGGATGCTGAAGAAGTACAGACCAAAGGCCCATGGGACCGCAGGGCTCTTTGTGAAGGATCTGGTGAACATTTCAATGGTAGTGACGGAGGAATCAAGATGAAGGAAAGGAAGTTCATCGCAGATTCCGTGAAGAAAGTACTCGTAACAGAGTACATACGAAGGGAGACTGAGACATCCGGGTTTGGATCCATGGAGATGAAGAGAACGCCCTTTGGAACAAACATAACGCTCTACGTGAACAAGCCAGGACTGGTCATCGGAAGGAAAGGCTCGAAGGTGCAGGAGATCACTGAGCACCTGGAGAAGTCCTTCAAGCTCGAGTCGCCCCAGATCGAGGTTAAGGAGATTGACAGGCCCGACCTGAACCCCAATGTGGTTTCTAAGAAGATTGCTCTTACACTGGAGAAGGGATGGTCCTACAGACGAGCTGGAAACACAGCTCTCAGGAAGACCATCGAAAACAACTGCAAAGGTGTAATCATAAGAATGGGAGGAAAACTATCAGGAGAGAGGGCAAGATCCCAGAAGTTCATTCATGGTTCGATCAAATATTCAGGAGAGCCTGCTAGAACTGGCATGCAGAGAGGCTTCTCCGTTGCGAAGCTGAAACTGGGAATAATAGGGATATCCGTGGGAATCCTGGACTCCTCTTACAGGCTGCCTGATGAGATAACATTCGACAAGACGCCACTGCCAGTTGCACCGAAAGAAGTAGAGGAGACCATCAAGCCCGAGGGGGGTGAAATCGCTGGAACTGAGAGCAAAGCAGTTGAGAGCAATGAGTAAGGAAGAGAGGGAATCACAGCTCAAGAACCTGGAACAGGCGCTATTTAAGGAACGCGCATCTGTGGCAATGGGGGGTTCACCCGTCAGTCCCGGAAAGATGAAATCCGTGAGGAGGCAAATTGCCAGGGTGCTTACAGTAATGCACTCGGAGGACAAAAAGGAATGAAGGATAAGAATTTTACAGGGATCCCCAAGGAACTTCAGCCATGGGAAGGCTTTTCCAGGGATACTCAGTCCGTGAAAATCAGCGTGGACAAGAGGAGATACGGTAAGAGCGTCACAATCATCGAGGGCATTGATCCCAAGGAAGAGGACATATACGAAATAGCAAAAGTTCTCAAAAAGAAGGTAGCGTCCGGGGGTACTGTAAAAGATGGCAAGACCGTGGAGTTGCAGGGTGAACACAGGTCTGAAGTCAGGAAAATCCTTGACGACATGGGATTCAAAACAGAGGTAGTAGGCAATGTATGAGGAATACACGGCACAGTTTATCGGTAGAGAAGTCGAGATTACGGGATCAAGAAATCCAACTTACACTGGAATCTCCGGCCGGGTGATTGATGAGACGAGGAATACTCTGCTCGTGGGCCACGGTAACCGGAGCACCAGGATACCGAAGAAATCCGTAACATTCAGGATAATGCCTGAGGGGACGGTAATAAACGGCAGATATGTCTGCCTTACCCCGGAAGAGAGAATGAAGCAGTTCAGAAGGATAGAAAGAGCCATCAGGAAAGGAGAAGAACTATGAAATCAGGAATAGGACTGGATTTACCGGTCCCAAAAGAGGAGTGCCATGACAGGAAATGTCCCTTTCATGGAGAGATTAGCGTCAGAGGGCAGGTAATGACTGCCACAGTAAAGTCTGCACAGATGAAAGGAAGCGCTGTAGTATATAGGACATTGAGAAAGAGACTGCCAAAATTCGAGCGCAACATAACAAAGACCTACAGCTATCATGTTCACGTGCCTGAATGCATACCGGTCTCGCCGGGTGATACCGTGAAGATAGCAGAATGCAGAAAACTGGCTAAGACGGTATCGTATGTAATAGTCCAGAAGGTGAATTCATGAAGGGAATTGCGGGCAGGCAGCACAGAGGACTCCCACTTGGGGCGACTATGGTCTGCGCGGACAACACCGGTGCAAAGATCATAAGTCTCATAGATGTAAAGGCCTGGCATGGAGTCGCAAGGAGGATACCTGCGGCCGGCGTTGGTGATATGTTTATCGCTACCGTGAAAAAAGGTACTCCTGAGATGAGGAGCAAGGTAGTCTACGCAGTGGTGATAAGGCAGAGACGCCCGTACAGGAGATCGAGCGGTACAATGGTGGAATTCGAGGATAATGCGGCAGTTCTTGTAACTCCAGAAGGGGAGGTCAGAGGCTCGGAGATCAAGGGCCCAGTGGCAAGAGAGGCTTCAGAGAGATGGCCGAGGATAGCTGCGATAGCATCCACCATAGTGTGAGGTAATGTTAATGTTGAGCAAAGTCAAGGTTTCACTAAGCAATGAATTGAAGAAGAAGTACGGGACGTCAAGCTTTCCTGTCACTAAGGGCGATATTGTGCGGATAAAGAGCGGATCACGCAAGGGTGAAGGAGGGAAGATCGACTCCGTTGACCACAGGCATGGAACTGTAATTATCGATGGAATCACACTTAACACTGCAGATAACAAGCAGAAAGGAATGCCAATTGATCATAGCAACGTGGTCATTACAAGGCTTGATCTTTCAAACCCTGATCGTCTTGAAAAGCTCAGGGAGAAGGCGTCCAGAAAGAATATAGTGGTGGAGGCGGAACCTGAGCCTGAGGAAGCCGCGCCTGAAGAAAAGATTGCGGAAAGTGAAGCAACGCAGACCCCTGGGGCAGAGGAAAAGACGGTAGAGGAGCAGGAAGAACCTTTGGAGGAAGAGAAGAATGATCAATAAGACCAAGACAATGATGGCTTCAAGGGCCATCAAAGTACCAAGGAAGACGCACTTCTGGATAGTGACACCCATCCCAGGAAGGCACACCAGTAAGAATGGTATAGCATTGCTCACCGTGATGAGAGACTACCTGAAGCTTGGTGACAAGGAACGGGAGATAACCAGAATCATCTCATCAGGTAAGGTAAGAGTGGATGGTAAAGTAGTCAGGGAGAGACGATTTAACCTGGGCTTCATGGACACGCTCTCCATAGAGGGGCTAGAAGACGTCTTCAGGATCATATACGACAAGAAGGGTAGATTTGTTGTGGCAAAAGTCGGGCAGCAGGACGCCCAGAAAAAACTTGTCAAGATCGTGGGGAAGAAGGCCGAAGGCAAAGACACATTCAGGGTGTCTTTCCATGACGGACAGAACATAATCTCCAAGGACCAGAGTCTCAAGCCCGGGGACGTGCTCCTGATAAAGACACCGGAAAAATCCATCGAAGGGATCCTTAAGCTTCAGCCGGGTAGCAAGGTTTTTCTCACTGGGGGTTCGCATGTGGGGCAGACAGCGACCGTGAAGAACGTTGAAGTCAAGGAATCTTCTCATGAGAACATGCTCAGCTTTGAGGAAGGGTTTGGAACGGTCGTGGATTATGCATTTCCAATAGGCAGTCAGAAATTCACGTTTGACCTCGGTGAGGTGATTTCACAGTGAATCCCATGGAAGAAGTGGTAATAGACAAGGTAGTGGTTAACATTGGAGTGGGACAGGCTGGAGATCGGCTGAATAAGGCGGTAAGGGTACTTGAGTTAGTCACTGGAAGGAAACCGGTTCTGACATCCTCAAGCAGCACTGTCAGGGATTTCAACATAAGGAAAGGACTCACAATAGGCACAAAAGTAACTCTCAGGAAAAACGACGCCAGTGAATTTCTTAAAAGGGCATTTTATGCCAAGGGAAACAGGATCACGTCGTACTCATTTGACAAGCATGGAAACGCCTACTTCGGCATCAGCGATTATACAGATTTCCAGGGCATGAAGTATGACCCTGAAATTGGGATATTTGGCATGGATGTGGCTATTGTGATGAAGAGAAGGGGAGGGTACAGGGTAGCCAGGAGACGCATAGGAAGAAAGAGCGTTCCCGGTAGGATCCGTGTTACCAGGGAAGAAACAATAGAGTATCTGAAGGAGAAATTTGGCGTGACAACAGTAGGTGAGCAACTTGCCCAAAATTAAGCTCGAACCAAAGAAGTTCTATGGCAGAAAGGATGGATGCAAAAGGTGCGGAAGAAGGAGAGGACTTGTAAGAAGATATGGCCTCAGGCTTTGCAGGCAGTGCTTCAGGGAAACGGCTCCAATGCTGGGATTCAGGAAATATAGTTAGGTGATGAAATGAGACACGATCCTTTAAACGATATAATCAACCACATCAAGAATGCTTCAAAGATTGGCATACAGGAGATTGAGGTCAGGCCGGCAGCGAGGACTATAGGCAGGGTCCTCAAGGTCATGCAGGACTATAATTACCTGAAGAGTTTCGAGGTTATCGAGGATAGCCAGGGCAGCAAGTTCAGGATAATCCTCAGTGACACCATTAACAACTGTGGGGTCATAAAACCAAGATTTCCTGTGAAGATCAAAAATCTGGAGAAGTACGAGGCAAGGTATCTTCCGGCTCAGGATTATGGCATTCTCATACTTACAACCACAAGGGGTATAATGAGCCACGTTGAGGCAAGGAAAAACGGGCTCGGCGGGAAGCTGCTTGCCTGGGTGTATTAGGGGGAATAGAAATGAGCATCAAATGGGAAACTAATGACGAGATTGAAATCCCAAAAGGAGTCAGCGTGGAGATTGACAGTGGACATGTCAAGTTTTCCGGGCCGAAAGGGAACGCCAGCCGTGTGTTCAGAGACAACTACGTGAAGATCGAGAAGAAGGGCGAGAAGATCCTGGTAATGATATCGAAGAAAAACAAAAGGAACCTCGCAATCGCAGGGACATGGGCATCCATGTCCAGGACTCTCTTCAGGGGAGTAACGGAAGGCTTCACCTACGAGATGAAGATTGATTATACCCATTTCCCAATGCGGGTTTCAGTCAAGGGGAATTCTACAGTGATTGAGAACTTCCTCGGAGAAAGATCACACCGCAGTGCTGAAATTGTTGGTTCGTCCAAGGTCTCAGTCAAGGGCGACAGGATCACCATAACGGGAGTTGACAAGGAAGAGATAGGGCACACCGCTTCCAACATAGAAAGGGCAACCAAGATTAAGGGGTTTGACCTCAGGGTGTTTCAGGATGGTATCTACCTGCTGGGGGGTGTGAGCGATGAGTCAGCTTAAGCCGACGCTAACAGATGAAGAGAAGAGGCTGCTTAAAAAGAAGAACGAACTTGCAAGAAAACGGGTGGAGTTCCACAGGCAGGAATGGCACAGGTACAAGAAGCTTGGCGACTCCTGGAGAAAACCCAGAGGAAAACATTCAAAGCTCAGGGAGCAGATTGATACCAGGATTCCCATAGTTGATGCCGGCTTCCGGGGACCAAGATCAGTCAGGGGTCTGCATCCATCCGGTTTCAGGGAGGTACTTGTGCATACGCCTGGGGACCTTGACAAGATAGACGCAAGCAGGTCTGCAGCCAGAATAGGCTCTACCGTGGGCTCCAGAAAGAGAGAAATCATTGAGAAAAGAGCACAGGAACTCAACATTAGGGTACTCAATCCCGGGGTGAAGTAAAGTGAAGGCAGAAACTGCTAAGAAGATTGCGGCAGAAGAGCTGAAAGCAGGTATATCCCGCGTATGGATAGACACAAACTCTGCAGAAGAGGTGCTGGAATCTGCCACGAGACAGGATATTAGAAACCTGATCCGGAGAAACGTGATTCAGGCCAGACCAGCAAAGGGAAATTCAAACGCCAGGTTCAAGAAGAGGATACGGCAGAGGGCCAAGGAGAGAAGACGCGGTCCCGGTTCTGTTCGCGGGACAAGAAACGCGAGGTTTCCGCACAAGACCAGGTGGATTAAAACCATCAGGGCGCTGCGTGACGAGTTGAAGAGCATGAAAGATAACGGAAACATTAACCCCAAAACCTATCGGAAGTACTACAGGCTGATAAAGGGCGGAAACATCAAGTCCAGGGCACAGTTAACCTCACAGATAAAGCAGGCAGGGTTATACGGTGAAAGTAAATGAGAACACCAACAGTATTTAAGAGGAAGAGGCTGGGATTAACCGACTACAGGAAGAGATACAGGCTCGTAAAATCCGACATCCCAAGGCTCGTGGTGAGACCGTCTGGCAAAGGCGGCACAGTGCAGCTTGTGAGGTTCGATCCCTCCGGGGACAGAGTCCTGAAGACAGTGACTCCGTCGAACCTGGTCAAGGAGGGCTTGAGCCTTAAGAGAAATAATACGTCGGTGTTTTACCTGATGGGATTCTCAATGGGTAAATATGCGGTAAGTGCAGGTATAGATCAGGCTATCCTTGACACCGGAAGGCACGTTCTCTCGAAGGGTGGCAAAATAACTGCGACCATAAAAGGGTTCGTGGATGCCGGAGGAAACCTTCCGCATGATGAGTCTATCCTGCCTGATGATGGAAGGATCCAGGGCAAGCACCTGAAATCCAAGAAAGCCCAGACTGCGGTTAAGGAAGGAATCAAGAAACTGGAGGAGAAAGCGTGAGCGAGAATAACTGGACACCCAGAACCAGACTGGGAAAGCTCGTATCAGAGGGAAAACTCAAGACAATATCAGACGTCATAAGGAGCAGGCTTCCTATCCAGGAGTATGAAATAGTGGATTACCTGCTGCCTGAAATCAAAGACGAGGTTCTCAATATTGAGAGAGCCCAGAGAATGACAGACTCAGGAAGGAGAATGAGCTATTCCATTACAGCCGTGGTCGGAAACGGTGACGGCTATATAGGCGTGGGAAGGGGGCGTGCCAAGGAGGCTGCACCAGCCATAAGGAAGGCCGTTAACAGTGCAAAAATGAACATAGTCGAAGTGAGAAGAGGCTGCGGTTCCTGGGAATGTGGTTGCGGCCGCGCACATACATTGCCCTTTCAGGTTACCGGATCTTCAGGTTCAGTCAGGGTTACAATAAAGCCTGCGCCAAGAGGTGTTGGGCGTGCCGTTGGAGATATTGCGAAAATCATTCTCGAGATGGCTGGAATCGAGGATGCCTGGGGGTTCGCAAAGGGACATACCAAAACCACCGTGAATTACGCTCTGGCAACCTTTGACGCTCTGGTCCAGACCTCTAGAATAAAGGTGAACCCGGCAATAGTGCTCTCCACCCCGATCTATTCAGGAAGTGTGTTAAATGTTAGCAGTAATAAGAATTAGAGGAACAACAGGGATTAATCCCAGGGCCAGGAAAACAGGCGAGTTGCTCAAGTTGCACAAGATTAACCACATGGTGCTGCTTGAGGACAATGACTCCACGAGAGGCATGCTCCACGCCTTCAAGGATTACGCGACGTGGGGAGAGATAGACCAGAAAACCCTGGAACTTACACTCAAGTACAGGGGAATGCTGCAGGGCCGGAAACAACTGACAGAGCAAGAGCTTGCCAGGGCAAACGCGAAGTCCTATGCCGATCTTGCAAAAAACATTGTTTCTGGCAAAGTGAAGTATGCTGACATTGAAGGGATTGTACCTGTGATCAGGCTTCACCCTCCTGTAAAGGGTCTGGAGTACGTCAGAAAGTCATTTAACCAGGGTGGATCCCTTGGATACAGGGGGAAGGAGATAAACCATCTCATACTGAGGATGCTCAAACCGGGAGAGGACCTGAATGGTAAGAACGAGAACTAAGAAACTCAGAGGCGGACATTACGGCCGTGGAATGAAGGCAGGAAGGGGAAAGGGGAAGCGCGGTGGTTCTGGCATGGCCGGACTTGGCAAGCATCGTGCTATATGGCTAATCAAGAATGACCCGTATCACTTTGGTGTGCACGGGTTCACAAGTCACCATTATGGCAGACCCAAGCTCCCAATTACACTGGGTGAACTCGCCGTCATGTATGAAGATCTTGGGAAGCGCGGCTTCGTAAACGAGGAGGCCGGCGTGGCAGAGATAGATTTGAAAACTGCAGGTTACGATAAACTCCTTGGATCTGGAGAATTCAGGATAAAGTCAAAAATAATCATTCCGGAAGCCACAGAAAAGGCTATAAACAAGCTTTCTCCTTACGGAACAACGGTAGAGGTAGATGGATCAGGTCCAGCGGAATAAGAGTACACTAATCCCCGTTGCCATTTTTTATGCCATAGTTATCGCGGGGTTTGCATTCTTCGGCAAACTGGACACCCTGTCACTGCTAATCGCCGGCATACTTCTTTTTCCCGTTTTCGGCCTCGTCTACCTTGTCATAAGCTACGTCGGGCCCAAACAGAGCAAACTCTACGGCCTGGAATATCTCACATCCAAGCTGCCAGCCGTGAAGAAACCAAAGGGTCACGTACAGTTCAAGTACAAGCTCATGTGGACGGCCCTGGTGGTGATCCTCTACTTCGTTCTCACAAACATCTACATATATGGCCTTAACACCTCAAGCACCATCGACGTCTTCGCATCCTTCAGGGCGATATTTGCAGGCACCAACGGTTCCCTCATGGATCTTGGAATAGGCCCCATAGTAACGGCAAGCATTGTGATGCAGTTGTTCTCAGGCGCTAAGATATTCAACCTGGATCTACAGAACTCTGACGATAAGGCTGTTTATCAGGGAGTCCAGAAACTTCTCATCATCGTCATGATCTTCGTTGAGGCGATTCCGCAGGCCTTCGGTTATCTTGTCCCTGATGCAAACCTGGTAAGCGGGCTCAACGGTTATGCACCAGGATATGGTGAATTTCTGGCACAGAGTATCATAATAGGTCAGCTCTTTGTCGGGACATATCTGGTATTTCTCTTCGATGAGCTGGTATCCAAGTACGGCATTGGATCTGGCATATCATTATTCATAGCAGCGGGGGTATCACAGCAGCTTTTTACTGGAACATTCAACTGGGTCCCTGCCACGGCAACGTCTCCTCTATCCCTAACGAATCCTCCTGCCGGAACTATTCCGAAAATTCTCTACGTCGTATCCCATTCGCCCGGGTCCTACATGATCAGCCAGGGAATGACCCAGCTACTGTTTGCCCCGGTGAACCCCATTACGGCGCTCATGGGAACAATCCTCATCTTCTTCATTGTTGCATATTTCCAGAGCAGTAAGATCGAGTTGCCCATAAGCCACGAAAGGGTCAGGGGGGCCAGGGGAAGATATCCCATTCAGCTGTTCTACGCTTCAAACATACCTGTTATACTTGCCACTGCACTACTGGCCAATGTTGCCATGTGGACCCTCCTCTTCTGGAGCAGTCCTGTATTGAGTCACATCCCTCTGATAGGACATAATGCTCTCCTGGGAGCTTATCCTACTGCATCCCAACTAGCCACCTACGGGTCTGCCATTTCCAACACCACTCCGACAGGAGGACTGGCCTTTTATCTATCGTCTCCAAATGGGCTTGCCGATTGGTTATTTCCCATACTCCAACCTTCGGTTTATACCAACGTGCTATTTGGGCACTCCTCATTCGACGAGGCAATGCATATTCTTGCTTTCATGGGTTTCATGATTGTATTCAGTGTGATTTTTGCCAGATTCTGGATTGAGACCACGAACATGGGCGCTGGTGCTGTCGCGAAACAGATTCAGTCCAGCGGTATGCAGATTCCCGGCTTCAGGCGTGATCCAAAGGTAATGGAACGCGTTCTCAACCGGTATATCCCTGCCGTGACTGTGTTCAGCGGAGCAGCAGTGGGTCTCCTGGCTGGTGGCGCCAACCTCATCGGGACGGTTGGCCAGACAAGCGGCACAGGGCTGCTCCTGGCTGTTGGCATAGTGATACAGTTCTACGAGGCCATGGGAAAAGAACAATTGATGGAAATGCATCCTGTAATCAGGCAATTCTTTGCTGGAGCATGAGAGGATGCGCGTGGTTATAGCAGGTGTGGCTGGGGTAGGGAAATCAACGGTTCTTGAGTATGTCTCAAAGCGATCACAGTACGATGTTGTCAACTACGGTACACTTATGTTTGAAATGGCAAAGGAGATAGGAATTGCCAAAGACAGAGATGAACTGAGAAAAATGAACGTTGACACCCAGATTAACCTCCAGAAAAAAGCCTCATCCGCCATAGGAAAGATGGACAATGTCATTGTGGACACTCACATGGCAATAAAGTCCCCAAGGGGATATCTACCAGGACTTCCTGAGTGGGTTCTGAGGGAGTTGAAGATATCGTCATTTTTTCTTATTGAGGCTGATTCTCCACTCATACTGTACAGGAGAAGAAGGGACAAGACAAGGAACAGGGATACAGATACCCTGGAGGAGATAATGGAACATCAGCAGGTAAACAGGGCATTTGCGGTGGCTTATTCTGTCTACACAGGTGCAACCGTAACCTTTGTAAACAACCCAGAGGGGAAGCCGGAGGAAGCGGGAGAGAAAATAGCCAGAGCGCTGACGGGAGGCGAGTGATTGCAGCAGGGAAGACCAGCTCCTAGACCGGTCAGTCAGGAGCAGAAGAAGTTCATGCTGTTCCAGATGATCTACCTGATGGTAAGTTTGAGCATGATATTTGTCATTACAAGCGCTTCGCTCAGAAGTTCAATCGGCCTGGGCCTCAACTCAATATTCTATCCGCTTGTGGGTTTTCAGGGGCAATATCCCATCCTCACCATAGTAGTCTCGGGAATAATGATAGGAATCATAATGTCCGTCCCAAGATATTTTTTCACTGATTGGCTCAGAATGGGAAGGATCCAGAACAGGAGCCGGGCATTTTCAAAGGCGTACAGGGAGGCAATGGCCAAGAATCAGAGAGACAAATTGCAGAAGATGCGGAAATTACAGATGGATATGATGGTGGAGAGCCAAATGGTAAGCATGAACACGCTCAAGCCACTGATGGTGCTTACGATTTTCATTTTTCTGTTTTTCATATGGCTGTATGTGTTCGTGGCGGATCTCTCATATCAGCTCATAACATTGCCATGGGCGAGTAATGTGAACATTGCTACATCGTCAGTATGGGTATTTCCATCCTGGATCGTAATCTACATGTTTTCCAACCTTACAATAGGCTACTTCACAACCATGATCATAAAATACGTGGATTTCTCCTATAAGCTGAAAAAGGCGGAATCATCGGAAAGCGCCATTTCATGAAAATTACTCTAAGTGGTCCCATCGGCAGCGGAAAGACGACCGTGGGAAGGATCGTAGCAGAAAAACTGGAAATACCTTTTGTATCTGGCGGAATGATCTTCAGGGAAAATGCCAGGAAAAGGAACATGAGCGTTGAGCAATTCGTGATACTGGCTGAATCTGACCCGGAGATTGATCGCATGCAGGATCAGGAAATGTTGCGCATGCTCAGGGGAGATGGGCAGTTAGTTCTCGAGTCACGTCTGGCAGGGTGGCTGGCATACACCAATGACATAAAAGCGTACAAGGTTTTTGTGGACGCATCTCCAGATATCAGGGTCTCAAGGATCGCAGAAAGGTTCCAGGGCTCAATGGAGCAGGCCAGGATAAATCTTGAGGTCAGGGACACATCAGATCTCAAGCGATACAGGGACTACTATGGAATAGATTACAGGTATCCCGGTTATTACGATCTTATTATAGATTCAAGCAATCTCTCACCAGAGGAAGGCGCTGACCGTATCTATGCTGCAATCAAAGGAACCTGCTGACACAATCGAGGGCTTCGTTGTCATAGACAAGCCCAAGGGACCCACAAGCCACCAGATTGATTACTGGGTGAGGCAGATGACAGGCGTTGCCCGCGTGGGACATATCGGCACCCTCGACCCTTATGCGTCCGGAGTGCTTGTAATGGCATTGGGCAAGGCTGCCCGGCTCATAGACGTGGCACACGAAGACCCCAAGGAATACGTAGGAGTGATGCGGTTCCATGGCGACATAGAAGAACAGAAGGTCAGAGAGCTTTTTGCCTTGTTCACTGATGAAATATACCAGCTTCCCCCCCTCAGATCTGCTGTGGCGAGAGTTCTCAGGAAACGCAGGATCTACACTCTGGAAATACTGGAAATCAGGGAGCGCATGGTGCTGTTCCGGGTCAAGTGTGACTCAGGCACGTACATTCGTACACTGTGCCTTGACATAGGCCATGTTTCAGGACTTGGCGGGAACATGGAAGAACTGAGGAGAATTTCAACAGGGCCATTCACTGAGGACATGGCGGTTACGCTCCAGGATTTCTCGGATGCCTGCCACTTCTACAGAAAAGGTGAGAGGAGAAAACTTCAGGAAATGGTGAAAGATATTAGTTTCCTTTTCAGGGATAAGCCAAAAATTGTTGTCAAAAAATCCACTCTTTGGACCATTTCCCACGGTTCAGATCTCTTCCCTGGCGGTGTGAAGGCAATTCTTGGCAACCCTGTGAGGGGAGACAGAGTATGGGTTGTAACGGAGGACAATGCCATCGTAGGAACTGGAAAGATGCTGTCCTCTTACAACGAGCTAAGCGACCTGAAAATTGTGGATTTTGACAGAATACTTATAACGCCCCCGCATAACACCACGATCGATGCAGAAAGAAGGAAAAGTAATGTGGTACGGCCTGAAACTTCCAGAGGGCGCGCTAAAATTCAAAAACCTGCAGGAAAATTACCTGGATATATTCCGGGAGCTAAGAAGCGGGAGGGTCCCAGAACTGGAGACGACGGTCAGCGAAGAGGTTCCGGATCTAAGGGAACTGCTCCTGGATTTTCAAAGAAGAAGGATAGAAGAAGAACTCACGGAAGACCTTCTCATCGTTAAATTTGGAGCTTTCAGGGACAACCTGCACGAGACAATCAACTCATATTATGAGGCCGTCAGGAGCCTTGGACTCGTTTCCGGCATACACGAGACGTCACAGGACCCCTGCCAGTTCTTCGGCCAGATCCATGGGCCTTCTCACAGCGAGGAACTTATGGCGCAGGTTTCCCGCGTCTCTCGTGTTGGTGCCGAACTCTGCCAGCTCAGAAAGAGCATAACTGAATTCCTGTCCGAAAAAGCTAGAGAAAGCTATCCAAACCTGTCTGCACTGGTTGGTGAAGATCTGGCGATAGACTTTGCAGTTCTTGCAGGAGGCAAGAGGAAAATGGTAAGGATGCCTGCAAGTACCATTCAGGTCATAGGTGCTGAGAAGGCGCTTTTCAATCATCTCAGCAGGGGAAAGCGCCCCCCAAAGCATGGAATAATATTCAGGTTCCCCGGTCTCGCGAGTCTTCCTCCAGGGAAGAGAGGGAAGGTCGCGCGCATGATTGCGAACAAAATGGCGATAGCAATAAGGGCAGACTACCACGGTTCAAGGATTGACACAGAATCCATGAGGGCTTCAATCCTTGCAGCTATGAAGCGCGGTTCTGTTTAGTAGCCCTCCAACTCTGTCTGGTAGAGGTATTTCTCGCCGGGTATACTCACTGGATACACCCCGGTGAGACATCCAAGACAAAGGGAATCATTGCCCATGCCTATACTTTCCGTCAGGTTGGATATTGAAAGATACCCGAGAGAATCAGCGCCAAGTTCATCTCTCATCTGCTCAATGGATCTTCCTGCAGCAAAGAACTGATCCCTGGTTTTCATATCAACGCCAAAATAACATGGAGCAACAACGGGAGGGCATCCTATTCTGAGATGAACCTCCCTGGCCCCATTCTTCCTCAGAAGTGCAACCACGTGCTTTAGGGTGTTTCCCCGAATTATGCTGTCATCAACCAGCACAACCCTCTTTCCATTCACGGCCGACTTTATGGTGTTGAGTTTGAGTTTGACAGCAGAAGTTCTGGATTTCTGAGTTGGCATTATGAAGGTTCTGGCAGAGTAACGATTCTTGATGAGCCCCTCGCTGTACTGGATTCCAGATGCCATTGAGTATCCAAGCGCCTGAGCTCTTCCGGAGTCGGGCACCGGGATTACCACATCAGCTTCTACGGGGTATTCCTTTGCAAGCAACTCTCCAATCCTTGTTCTGACAGAAAAGACCTCGACACCGTCTATGATGCTATCCGGCCTTGCAAAATACACATATTCAAACATGCAGTGTGCAAGTCTTTCCCCCTTTGAACTCACCACGGTCTCGACGCCATCCTGCTTGATCTCGGCAATTTCGCCAGGGGCGATGTTCCTCAGCAACTCCCCGCCTATAACGTCAAACACACAGCTTTCAGAAGCTATCAAATGGCTGTCGTTCACCTTTCCAACTACAAGTGGCCTGATTCCCAGTGGATCCCTCATTGCAAAGAGACGATCGTTTATCATCAGAGCAGCGGCATATGAGCCCTTAAGCTTTGAAACTGCTGATCGGAAGCCATTCTTTAGGCCCTTTTCTGAGATCTCCCTTGAGAGAAGAATCAGCATGACTTCCGTGTCAGATGAGGTCTGGAATACTGACCCTTTCCGTTTAAGTTCTTCTTTCAGGGAATCGGCGTTGGTAATCTCACCATTGTGAGATATGGCCATATACCCCATGGTATTGGATACCACAAAAGGGCCAGCATTCTCCAGGGTCTTGGTACCCTGGGTGGAATATCTTGTATGCCCTATGCCCACATTGCCAGTCAGGGGATTTGAAACAACACCCTCCCTTTCCGGAAAAACATCAGAAACAAGTCCCATACCCTTTTTCAGGTTCATCACTGAACCATCGAATGTGGCAATGCCGGCACTTTCCTGTCCTCTATGTTGAAGTGATCTCAGTGAGAGGAGGACACTATAAAACGCATTCTCGTTTCCGCGGAATCCTACTACCGCGCAGTGCTCATCTGGCTTTTGCCCAGTGGTATGATCTAATTCTTGGGTCTGGAAACCCACAGGAAGAGCACCTCTTTTGTCTGATGTGATAGGAATGCTGGCCACAGCGTCTGCATGTAATATGAACTTTCCTCTTGCCCATTTTGCCCATTACGGCTGTTCCGTTGCTCATACTCAGTCACCTGTTGATGGAGAGATATATATGACATTGTCTCCTCTTACTAAAACCCGTTGATATATTCCCTTGCTCTCGCTGTTAATGATCTCGCCGGCATTCTTGATAACCAGGTTCATGTATATATCATACCCTTCAAGTACCCCAGAATAAACCCTTCTACCCTTGACCTCAACCATGACACTCTTGTCTATGGACTGGCGTAGGACATCCATGGGCCTCACTGCAGTTATTCCCGGCTTGGTCATTTCAATTACCGGGGGCTATATCCCATTCTTATTTAATATTATGTTGGGCTTCTCAAGTCAGTAATATCCGGCGTTTTGTCGCTATTTTCATTTTTACTTTCCTCTTAAGGACCTTGGACTACCAGGAAGAGGATGAGGCAACAACACGAGATGCCCCAGCGATAGGTTCGACCGGAACCAATGCATCTGCCCGATTAAGCCTTCCATTTTTAAGTGCATGGAAAGTTCGTTCCGGTTATATCCTGAATTTTTGTAGGAGCGCGCATAAATGACACAGTCTTTCGGTAAGGTACACTTTACTACGAAGTCGGGCGAGGGGATTGTTGACAGCATTATGCGGTCTTTCGCGTGCAAATAAATATTTAAGGACAGCGAATATAGCCGATTGAATCATAATGAGCTGGCAGGAAGCTGAAGTCAGAGAACTCAAAGTCGGCAGATACATGCTGGTGGAAGAGTCTCCATGCAAGATCATGGAAATTACGATGTCAAAACCGGGGAAACACGGTGAAGCTAAGGCAAGAATTGTTGCAATAGGCATTTTCGATAACCAGAAGCACAGTGTCGTTTTTCCGGTTAAGCATAAGGTGAAGGTCCCCATCATAGAGAAAAAGAATGCTCAGGTATTGTCAGTTTCAAACAAGGAAGTCCAGTTGATGGATTCGGACACGTTCGAGACATTTGTGCTTCCGCTCAGCGACGACATAGCTGACAGAGTCAAGCCCGGCACTGAGATCCCCTACTGGGAGGCAATGGGAAAACGGAAGATCATGTTTCAAAACTGAGCGATTATTTTTCCAGGCTCAGAATTGCCGATGCACTCTCTACATACGAAGACGCGGATTACGTGATATTCGGTATACCATTTGATGGGACTTCAAGTTACAGGAAAGGATCAAGCCTTGCACCGAATGCTGTGAGGCAGGCATATGTAAATCTGGAATCCTATGATCTGTACCATGGGATTGATTTTACACAGGTCAAGATCTGTGACCTAGGCGACCTTTTCGAATCCGAAGACGTGAAGGAGGTGGTGGATTCCGTTAGGCAGATAGTCACCTTGATCAGGTCGGATGGCAAGGTTCCCATAATGATGGGGGGAGAGCATTCAATAACGGTAGGCTCAATAGGCTGCTTCAAGGAATCAACTATGATCATTATTGACGCCCACTCCGATTTCAGGGACGAGTATATGGGCAACCCACTGAACCATGCATGCGTGACCAGGAGGTCTCTGGAGATCCTTGGTTCGGACCGAATATTTTCAGTGGGAACCAGATCCGTTTCCAGGGACGAATTCGAATCTGAGGAGTTCAGAAAGGTAAGATTCTTTTACTCGGATGAGGTCAGTGAGAAAGGTATCCAGTGGGTCATCGATGAAATTGAACAAAGAGCAGGACCCAGTATCTATTTTTCAATAGACATGGATGGTATCGATCCGGCCTTTGCCCCAGGAGTTGGAACACCGGAACCGTTTGGCCTCCCGGACCGTGATGTGAGGGCGTTACTGAGGCACTTTGCTCCACGAATTGAAGGCTTCGATATCCTGGAGTTCACACCTGTGCATGACAACGGCAACACCTCCATGCTCGCGGCAAAGTTGATTCAGGAATTTATTGGTTCAAGAGAACTCTCCAGGCACAAGGCTCACTCAAACCGGTAATTTTTGCGATTTCTGGTCATAAGGTTAGGCTCACCTAAGGAATTGTTCTGGAAAACTACTAAATCATTTAATATGCCACTCCGATGAAAGGGTGATGGCAGGCCTGCCTGAGATTCTGCTTCTGTCAGGGATAATGGGATTTTCCATTTTGCTTTCATATCCCGTAGTTTTGAGAAGCAAGCTCAGCCTCAAAGGAACGCTATTCCTGGCTTCGGTTGCCACGGGCATTCTGATATTCCTCATTGCTGACGTTTTCTCGGATGCCTCCTCGATTATCTACAACGGTTCCTATTACGGTTATGGCTCAAACCCCATCTATGATCTCCTGTTCGGGCTGAGCCTTGTGAGTGGGTTTGGAGCGCTTTTCTTTTTTGAGTCAGGCTCAGGGAAAAAACATGAGCCATACATGCTTTCTCTCATGATCGCAGTGGGTATTGGTTTTCAAAACCTGACCGAAGGGCTTGTTTTTGGGTCGTTAGGAGTCTCGATCGGGCTTGTAAGCGTCACGCTGGTTGTGCTTGTGGGGTTTGTCCTCCAGAATTTGACCGAAGGCTTTCCCATCATATCACCCCTCATTGGAAAGGAAGGTTTCAGTAAAAGGCTAGTAATCCTCCTCCTGTTCATCGGGGGAATTCCAACAATATTGGGTAGTGGAATTGGTTATTTTTACTACAGCCTGAGTCTTGGGCTTATTTTCGATGGACTGGCAATCGGATCGATGCTCTACGTCATTTTCCCCATTTTGAGGGTTATTTTTGGAAACGTGGAAATGGGCATGAGAAAAATGGCATATATCGGAGCTTTTGCTGGTTTCATAATGGGATTTACCGTCAACCTCATCTGAGGTTAAGGGACTTACTGGATCTCTACTTAAAAAATGTGGAGAAAGGGAATAATCACATGCCCAGTCTGTGAGCTATTTCCATCCCCTTTGAAATCTTCACAGTACACGGAGTGGGCAGCTTGATCGATGCCTTATGGAGTATCTGCTTCAGATTGAGGGCGTTCTCCTTGTTCACCCTCGCAACCATGATTATGTCACCGGCATGAACCCTGGCTGCGGTTCCAACGGGCTTTCCAAAAGCCATGCTCATTCCGCTGGATATCCTGTCTGCTCCTGCCCCAGTAGCCATCTTATGCTCCCTGAGGACATGGTGTGGATAAGGTCTTATCTGCAGGAAGAAATTTTCTATCCCCACAAGTTCAGACAGTTTTCTGTTTACCGATACTCTTGCTGCCTCAAGGGCGTTATGCCTTATCTGGCACGACTCTTTGGCAATAAGCTGTAGCTCTACTTCGAAATCCTTCTTCTGATTTCCCTGTATGAAGGTTGTAATTTTTGGGTACGGGACTCCACCCATAAACTCTTTTCGGGTGTAAGCGGGCCCACTGATCTTTGTATACATCCTTGCAGGCTTTGTGACCATCTGTCTCAGACCTAGATAGCAGCGTGTATAAAAAAGGAATCTCTT
>JAKAAY010000004.1 GCA_021802055.1 Thermoplasmata archaeon | reverse complement strand
CGACAATTTTGCTCGTGGCGATAACTGTGATATTGGCTTCAACACTGTATCTGGCTCTGGGAGGGTTCTTTTCTGCAAAGACAAGCGCAGTGCCCTCTGCGACTCTAACTGTATCGAATACGTCAAATTCTACTAGTCCGACTTATTCCATAACCATAGGAGGATTGTCCAGCAACAATTTACCGATTACTAGTGTTGAGGTACAGATAGTGTTTAGCGGGACAACTGTGACTTTTACCTTATCTTCTTCTGGCAAATGGACTGCCAGTACCCAACCAACCAGCAATACTTATGCTCTCAATGGTCCAACAACCGGATCGCTGACCAACGGTGCGGTGTTTACAGTAAGTGATACTACAACAGCAGCGATATTCCCAACAACGTTTGTATTGGTTGATACTGCCACGAATGGCGGCACAATGGGTTCAAGTCCTGCGTAAAGACCTTTAAATTTACCATTTTTTTTTACATTTTGGGTTCATCACGTTTTTTTTTGAGATGAACTTTTTATCTTTCCTATAATTGACGGTAGGGGAAGTCCTGAATCCAGTATTATGTTTCTCAGTTTTTGTAAATGGCTAGTCTAATGTGCCTGATCATTGACTCCCGAATTATTACCACCATTAAGTTGTGATCTATCCCTAAATCATTGACTCGTGAATGAAGACAGCATTCATTGTTAATGTCAGTATGTCTCATCATTACATCAAGGAGTCGGACGGAAAAGGTATCGTGGTGGTAGAAGCAGGGAGATTAGGATCGCAGCGTTTTATGTGAAAGAAAAATAGAACGCGGCTATCCCTATCCGTTCAAGCCAAGGTTTCTCAACAGAAGTGGCATTACAATTAAGATCTAACTTTATGGACCGACGGGGATTTGAACCCCGGACCTCTTCCATGCCAAGGAAGCGATCTACCTCTGATCTATCGGCCCATGTCTCCTGGTTCAGAAGGGTAATGTATAATTTGTATTAATATTGCGTTTAATCCTGATGTCATTAACTTAAGTCCATTGGGAACCAGAATTGCTTCATGCCTCCCTTTAAACATTACCTGAAACTTGTTGCCATAAAAGTTTTTATCTACTGTCCTGTTTGAGAACATAATGCCTGAGTTTCCTTTGAGGCGTCGTTCAAGAACCAAGAGACCGATGGTCAAGACCATTGAAGCCGAGAATTACGATCTGGTGGACAGATACGAGATAATAAAGGGTCATGGTGCAGTGGAGATCCTGTGGAATCGAAATACTCTTGAAAATATATACTCGGTCGTGGAGCCTTCCCTTACGGATGAAGAAAAGCGGCTGCTCACAAGCCTACCGAAGGAAATGCAGATGGTCATTCCAAATCTTAAGAACCTGGGCAAAGATTATAATGATATTGAAATTGGATCGATGCTTGACCAGTATGTCAGGGCATACCAGATCAAGATGTCTGATGAGACCAGGAGCAAGCTTATCTATTATCTAAAAAGGGATTTTGAGGGCCTCGGAGTAATAGAAGTCATTGTGAGAGACCCTTACGTCGAGGATGTTTCCTGCGATGGCTACTCCGTCCCTATATTTGTTTATCACAGGAAATACGGTTCCATTAAAACAAATGTTGTTTTCAGAAACCCGGATGCCCTGAACTCTTATGTGATAAAACTGGCCCAGATCTGCGGGAAGGAAATATCCGTCAGCGAACCCATACTGGACGGTGCTACCCCTCAGGGCCACAGGGTTCAGGCAATATATGGGGAAGAGATCTCAACGAGAGGTTCAACGTTCACCTTCAGGCTTTTCAGGGAAAAGCCTTTCACGCCCATCGAACTGATTAAATTTGGAACTGCCAGCTCTGAAATGGTTACATATTTCTGGTACATGATCGAGAACCTTAGTTCCGCCCTGATTGCGGGAGTTCCGGCCGTTGGGAAGACCTCCACTCTCAATGCCATGCTTATGCTCGTTCCTCCACCGTCCAAGATATTCAGCATTGAGGAGACCAGGGAGATAAACATACTGCACCAGAACTGGGTTGCAACATCCACCAGGGAGGGGGAGTTTGACGCAGATGATCCGCGCTCACAAATTTCAAGGATCGACATGTTTGAACTTGTGAAGATGGCCATGAGGCAGAGACCGACCTACATAGTGGTGGGAGAGGTAAGGGGGAGGGAGGCTTCCTCGCTCTTCCAGGCGATGTCCACAGGCCATACTACGTATTCCACTATTCACGCAGACTCCATGGAAGCGACCGTCAACAGGCTTGAGAGCAGTCCTCTCAACATACCGAGGATAATGATCACTTATCTGAATACCGTCATCTTCAACAAGTTTGTCAGAAGCGGGGATTCTGTAAGCCGGAGGATAACCGAGGTGGATGAGATGTCTGGCTTCAACTCTGAAACGGGGGAAGTCATATATAACAAGGTGTTCACTTATGATTCCTTCAGGGGTAAGCATTCATTCATGGGATACAGCAATCTTTACAAGAAGGCACAGTTTACAAGAGGGTTCACGTCCAGCCAGTTTAAGGCTGAATTCGAGGAGCGGAAAAAATTGCTTGAAGAGATGGTGAGGTCTGATATCACCAATTATGTTGACATCAGCAAAATAATCAATACCTATTACAGGGAGCCTGATAAGGCGCTTATAGCCGCATCTGGTGGAACAATATGACCGAAGCTGACCGGAGGAGAGTTTCCAGGAGGAGACCCGCAAAGGGTCCAATATTTGAGCCTGACAGACCGGAGGCCGATCAGGAGGCGGATTCCTCTAGCCCGTTGGACAAGGGCCAGGCTTTCACAGCAGAAGAGCCCAATGTAACCGCCGAGCCAGAGACCAGCACGTCCGATAGGATAACTGCAAAAGCTGCCGCCCCGGAGTTTGCCGGTCAGGAGCCTGAGCAAGAAAATGAATCCACGGTAGAATACAGGAGGAACTACTCGAGCACTGAGGACCACGACTCTTCTCTCAGCGGCGTCGACCTGAAGTCAATCGAAGACATTGAAGCCAAGGAAAAGGAGAAAGCTGCGGAATCAGAAGACCAGGAAGAGCGGAGAAGCAAGCGAGTTTCAATGTTCAGGAGGGCAAAAGAAACTGCAGATGAAAAAGAGGCTGATAGCCCCCATAGTGTGCATGCATCATCCGCAACCGAGAAGGTCACGTACGGGAAGTTGTTTCCAAAGAAGAAGCATGGGACTGGAGAAATAGTTCCCGTGGAAAGGGAGCTTGTGCAGCCAAGCAAGATCGCCCCGAAAAGCAAGAACAAGCTCAAGTATAGCAGGGTCACCAGGACCATTTCCCGGTCAAGTCTGGTTGTGCCTGAGGACGAGGTAAAGCCCAAGGGACCTGTAGCTATGGTAGTTCCGGACCCGCCGATGGCACTAAAGTACGGACTGAAGTTATTCAGAAGCTATTATGCCCAAAGGGAGGAGCGATACCAGAAGCTGGAGGTTAACCTCAGGAAATCCAAGATGCCATACTCTGCAGTACAGTATATGTCGCTGGCATCTTTCTACACCTTCGTATCCGTGGGTGTCATTTCCGCCCTTTCCGTTGTTTTTCTCATTCTGCTGGGACCCATTGGGATTTTCGGAGTACTCTTCGGAGCGGTAGCTGTCATAATGTTTGCAGCCATATTCTTCAGTCTTCCGTCGTCGACCGCAAACCGCAGAAAGAAGGATATAAACAACAAAATACCCATGGCCATCAGCTATATTGCCACTATGGCTTCAGCCGACCTGCCCATAGACAAGATCATGAGGGAGCTTGGAGACAGTCAGGAATATGGTGAAATATCAAAGGAGGCAAGGTCCATATCCATGTCTTCCAGCCTCTTTGGAAATGACATAATAACGGCAATGAGGGATGGTGCAAAAAACTCTCCTTCGCCCAAGTTCACCGAATTCCTTCAGGGTATAGTAACAACTGTCACTTCAGGTGGAAACCTGAAGGAATACTTCAAGATCAAGGCTGTCCAGTACCAGGAGGAACTAAACACCATAATTAAGAGCAATGGAGAGTCCATCGGTGTGCTTGCTGAAAGTTACGTAACGGTGGGAGTCGCCTTTCCCCTTATGCTCATAGTTATCCTTGGAGTGGTCGCTGCACTGGAGGCGTCTGCCGGAATGACAATCGTCTTATACCTCATCGTTCTGATGATAATTCCACTGATAACCGTAAGCTTTGCATTCATGATCTCAAGCACCATCAAGGAGGTTAATGTTTGAAGACGAAGTTCAAGGCGCTCATAGGAGCGGGCGTGGCTGCGGCAATATTTGTCATCCTCTATTTCCTGGTTACCATAGCGTTTCCCACAGTATCCTTTGATCCCATTTTTGGCGTTTCAGTTTTCTTCATCATCCTTTTCCTCCCATATGGCTATTTTGATAACATGGAAATGAAGAGCGTTTATGATGCAGAGAGGAGAGTCCCTGATTTTCTCAGGGATATTGCAGAATATACCACCTTTGGTATGCCAATATCTGCAGCCATAGTCAGGGCTTCCAGTGGTGAATACGGCTCATTGACCGGCGAAATACGAAGGGTGGCTTCCATGATCTCCTGGGGCATCTCCGTGGAAGAGGCGCTTAAGGACTTTGGCAAGTCCATTGGGTCCGATAATGTCATAAGGGCCGGCAAGATCATAGTAAAGGCTGCCGAATCCGGATCAAACATATCAGATGTAATGACGATGGTCTCTGACTTCTATTCACAGATGCACCTCCTGAGGAACTCAAGGTTCGCGGAGATGAAGAACTACACCATGGTCATGATGATCTCCTACGGCGTTTTCCTTTTCGTCATGATCACACTTGACGTCGATTTCCTGCCCAAGATAGGGGTTGGCGGATTCTCTCTCGGTTCTGGTTCTGCTGCCTCAAGCATCGCTGGCGTGAAAGAGGCATTCAACATGGGCCTGGTCGTGCAGGGCGCGGGCACAGGCATAATCTCGGGCGTACTCAGGGACGGCAGGTTAAGTTCGGGCATCATGCTTGCTGGCATCATGCTCACGGTCAGCCTCGTCGTTCTGCAATTGATAGGTGGTCTCTGATGCTGAGAAGAAGACAGAAGATAGTGGAGACAGAGGAGATAAGGTTATCCGAGAAATCTGAGCCGGACGATCTCTCATTTGACGAGATCGTACCATCAATGGTATATTCCCGGGTATTTGTTGACAGGGGCACCAAGGAGACGGTGTATCACCTCATTGAACCCTATGTTGATGATGAACTCATAGAGATCATAGAGCAGATCAAGGCAGAATTCTACTTCAGGGTAGCAGACGAGACCCTGACCTCCAAGGACAAGAAGAAGGACTTCGAGGTGATATATGCCCACATCATCAAGGATCTGAAGATAGACCGCTCAAAGAGCGAAATGATCGTCATCAAGTATTACGTGGAAAGAGACATAGTGGGTTTTGATAAGATCAATGGGCTCATGCTTGATCAGAACATAGAGGACGTATCATGTGATGCTCCCAACGTTCCTGTATACATTTTCCACAGGGTACAGGGATATATTCCTTCCAATGTCATCTTCAGGTCTGAAGACGTGCTGAACACCTATGTCAAGAGAATGGTTCAGAATTCGGGAAAGCACATATCCATATCCATTCCAATCATTGACGCGACACTCACTGACGGTTCCAGGCTGCAGGCCTCGCTTGGCAGGTACATAACGAACAATGGTCCGGCTTTCACCATAAGGAAGTTCAAGAGCAATCCACTGAGCCCTGTGAGCCTCGTGATGGGGGGTTCCGTTTCTGCGAGAATATTTGGATACCTATGGGTTCTCACGGAATACGGCTCCAACATGATGGTTGCAGGAGGCACCGGTTCGGGGAAGACAACACTGCTCAATGCCATTCTGCTCTTTATTCCCCCACAGATGAAGATCGTGAGCATTGAGGATACAAGAGAGATTAACATCCCCCATGAGAACTGGATAGCAGGCGTTACCAGGCCGGGATTCGGTGCCCTCAACAGGGATACAGGCAAGAGGGGCGGGGAGATAGACATGTTTGATCTGCTGGCCGCCTCCCTCAGGCAGAGGCCAAACTATATCATCATAGGAGAAGTGAGGGGGAAGGAGGCATTCACGGTTTTCCAGGCCATGTCCGCGGGCAGGTACGGATTCGGAACATTCCACGCAGAGGATCCGAAGACCCTAATACACAGGCTTGAGTCTCCACCCATCAACATCCCAAGGACGCTGATCACCGCACTAGATGTGATCATCATGCAGTCCCAGCTTACTTACAAGGGAAAAATCGTCAGAAGGGCGACAAGCGTCTCCGAGATCACGGGGCTCGATCCCTCCACGAACGACATCATAGTCAACAACATATTCAAGTGGAACAACGTCAATGACGACTTTACATTCTCAGGGTTCAGCTATGCCATGAACCGTATTGCGGAAAGGATAGGTAAGTCTGAAGCGGATCTTGAGAGAGAGGTCGATCTCAGGGAGACCATCATCAATAAGATGATCGAGAAGAAATTCTACACTTACAAGGACGTTACCAGGATGATAATAAAATTCTACAAGGATCGGGACGGAGTCCTGAGCGAACTTGGAATAACCGAATACTGAGCCCTATTCGTTGGAAGCCAGGTTGTTGCTTCTTGTGATCACAGCCGGGTTCAGCAGTTTTTTGTTGATGTATGGCACATAGATGGTCTGGAGAATGATGGAGATTATGACAACGAACGAAGTGGCCACATAGAGGGGTATCCCCCACCTGATCAGGATGGGGATGTTCTCTGTCACGCCTATGGTGTATGGGAGCAGTGACATAACCACAGAAACTACGCCCCTTGGCCCCGTGAGTCCCATAAAAAGCTGGACATTCCGGGTCGTCTTGAATTTTGATGGGACCCTGGATACGGCGCCCAGCGAAAGGAAGACTGCTGCAGGTCTGGCCACGAATATCACGAGCATGGCGGCGGCAAAGCCTATGGCGAAGTATTCGGTGAAGTCTGCGCCTGTCATGATGCTTCCGAGAAGGATGAAAATGATCGCCCTGAGGAGGAAAGAAAGGCTCTGCTGAAACGTGGCCTCCCTGTCATAAAATATGCTCTTGTCGGAGTAATTTCCCACAATGGCACCAGTGGCTATGACTGCAGGGAACGGCGTGAAGCTCAGCGCCTCGAGGAGAGTGAATTCCAGCAGAATGATACCCAGCAGGAAGCCCACAAGCAGGTTGTCAAAGCCGAATATCTTGTTGAGGTTTATGACAAGGAAGCCGAGGGCTATCCCGAGAGCCGCAGGCACGGCTATCTGGATGAGGATATATACAGGCACGGTTGCGATCACGCCAAAGCTTCCCTGGATCAGACTGAAGAGCGCTATGTAAGAGGAGGTAGGATCAACCAGCGAAATCCCGATTGCCACAAGAATTATGCCCAGCGGATCATTGAAAAGACTCTCCCCCACAAGGATGCCCGAGACCTCCTCGTTTATCTCCATCTTCCTGAAGATGGGAATGAGGCTGGCCGGGTCCGTTGGGGAGATTATGGCACCGAATATGAACCCTATAACAAGTGGCGCACCGGTTACGAGGGAAAAGAAAAAGCCGGCAAGTATGGCGGTTACGACCATCCCCAGCGAATCCAGTGATATTATCCTGATGAGTTCTCGCCTGATGATCCTGAAATTGATGCTGTGGCTTTCAGAATAGAGGATGATGGCAATTCCCAGTATTCCTATCCCGACGCCGCCGAATTCCGTCATCAGGTAGATGCCAAACGACCGGGATATGACTCCAAGCACGGGCCCAAAGATTATCCCGAAAAGGACCAGGAACGGGAGGTCAATGATGGACAGCTTCCTTGAAACGGGTATTGCGAATGCAGCAATAATGAGAATCAGGCTCAGTTCCAGGAAGTCCCCCAAAACTAGCGCCAATTCAGCTTACCCTTCTGGATATTGCCGGCGGAACCGACCGCTTGTGCTCAGTGGACCTGAAAAGGTCCATCGCCTTCCTTTCATCCGGGGATTCTGCAGGTTTGCCCATATCAATGACGCTTTTCAGGGCACCGTCAAGCTCGTCATAGCTCAGACCCAGTTCATCCTCGTCTGCCTGGCCTTCCCATAGACCGGCACTGGGTCTTTTTGCGATGATGGTCTCAGGTACCCCGAGGTACTCCGCGAGCATGCGGACTTCACCCTTGTAGAGGTGCATGATGGGCTCTATATCGCATCCCCCGTCTCCAAATTTAGTGAAATAACCCGTCAGGTATTCTGACCTGTTGGTAGTGCCAAGCACCATCCCGTTCAGTGAGTTTGCGAAGGCATAGAGCAGGGTCATTCTGATCCTTGATTTTACGTTCCCGATCACCCTGCGGTCAACCTGACGCGTCAGTTCTGTAACCTGCCTCACAATGGGATCAATATTCACCATGTCAATGCTTATGCCTGATCTGTCGGAGAGGAGCGCGATATCCCTGTAGTCAGACTGGGGAGTCACGCAGTCCGGCATGAATACGGCCTTGATCCTTTCCCTGCCAAGCCTGGAGGCGACCATAAGCACCGCCGCACTGTCAATTCCTCCACTGACGGCCACAACGGCTGTCTTGCTGCCAATATGAGAAGAGATGAAACTCAGGATTTCATCGGTTATCTTGGCAGCTGAAAAAATCATTATTGCTGGAATGCAGAGATTTAGATATTTTTTTTGTTATGAATCAATCCCGGATGGCATCTTCATTTGATTCCAATTTGTCGAATGAAACGGGTGATGAGGGAGCCCAATTGTCTGAAACCCCAGCGTTTCCATGCGATGGCAAATCCGGCCAGTGAAAGGGAGGACATGCGTTGGCTTCGGGGCGGGTTTCGCACTGGAGCATCAGTGAGAGATCCTGCTGCGTTCCATCAGGGAGGCAATGAGGTTTGTGTATATCATGACTGGAGTGATGGCCCCCACCCCTCCAGGCACAGGCGTGATGGCCATGATATGGTCCCTGAGGTTTTCATAATCAGCGTCACCTGTGATCTTCCCATTCCTGAAGTTGATGGATGCATCGATGAGCACCGTATTTTCGGTCACATAATCACTGGTGATGAAGCCGGCCTTACCCACACCTGTGACAAGAATTCCTGAGGATCGCGCAATCCTCTGGAGATCAATGGTCTTGCTGTGGCAGACGGTGGGCGTATAATCCCTGTTCAGAAGCATCATGGCTAGTGGCCTTCCAATGAGTTTCGACCTGTTTATTATGGTCACGGAGCTCCCTCCTGGAACATTGAGGTGTTCCAGGATCTTGATGATGGCGTATGCAGTCGCCGGACGCATGAATTCACGGTTCACTGCGATGAGCCCCTGGCTCTCCGTGCTCAGCCCGTCGACGTCCTTGGCTGCCGGAATCATGTCGGCAAATTTCTGGAAATCAAAACCCCCGGGAAGAGGAGACTCTATCATGATTCCATGTACGGAAGGATCCGATGACAGATCTCTTAACTGGGACTCGAGCTCTGCAGCCGTAGCTCCCTTCAAGTCCATGTCCCTGAACTGCACTCCAAGCTCCTCTGCAAGTTTCCTCTTGCTTCTGACATAGGCGGACGAATCCCCGGTCCTGTTCACTGATACGGATACCAGGGATGGCACTATCCCCATGTCTTCTTCGAGCACCAGGGACTGCTGCATGAGATTAAGTTTCAGGGATTGCGCAATGGCCCTGCAGTCGATGTCCAAGCGCTCACTTCCAGGAAATTATGGTCTTGATGCTTTCCGAGTTGCCGCGTTTGAAGGGGTCAGCCGAGGTTGCCGGCATTTCACCAGTAATGAGAGAGGACATGGCATCGGGGTGCTCATGGGTCCATTTTGAAATGTAGGATACGGCTTGCTCGTAATGTCTCTTGGCTCCGTCGACCGAGCCGGCAATGGTGATGTTCTTCTCCACCAGATGGTCCACGAAGGCCCCCGACAATGCCCCGTCAGGCGCTCTCCCGTTGGTGCCGAATAGAAATACGATCCCGTTGAATCGCACCTTCTGTGCGAACCTGAGGATCGTGGAAGGATCGCCACTCGTATCGATGAGCAGGTCAATGTCCTTGACCGTGATGTCAAAGTCCTTGGAATAGTCTACAAAATCAATTCCGAACTGATCCATGATCTTCAACCTCCCTTCATCCACACTGTGACGGTTGGTCATGACGGTATCGAACCCCTGCTCCCTGGCCATGAACGAAAACAGGAACCCTTCAGATCCTGTGCCGATGATCCATGCATGCTTCCCCTGCAGCGAGTATTCAGGCGTTGGGTAGATGGATCTCCCCGAGACGACGTTGAAGACCTCGAACAGTTTCATCACGTTTTTGGTGGGCTCGGTGAGCACGCCTGTCCTCTCCATGGAACTGTCGTCCACCCTGACGACATACCTTGATGACTCCCTGAATTGCTCTCTCATGAACCCATGCTTGCCCGTTATTCCGGCTTCATGCTTGTCACCATCCGAGCAGTTGTCCTGCCTGCCTGCCGAACAGTTGAGGCATCGCCCTGGCCGCCTCACCATGGGTACCACCAGATCCCCCGTCCTGAAGAGCGGGATATCTGACTCAACAACCCTGCAGATGGACTCATGCCCCATGACAAGAAAGTCGTACCCCTGGGGATTGTATGCAAATGGCAGTGCTCCCGCGATAATGCCCCGATCAGTTCCACAAATCCCCGTATATATGGGCTGCAGGACAAGATCGCCTGACTCTCCCGTGATGTTTACCTTCCTGGAATTGACCCCTCCTGAGGGGGCGTTTGTCACCAGTGCCATTACCTGTTCCATGCATACCAATTTCTTCAAGGTATTAATCAATTCTTCACTTGAAGGCTAAAAATTCAGTAAAATACCCGCGAACCAATAATAATTTAAGGCGTTGGCCCTTCACAACCCCATAAGGGTGCAGAAGTAGTGATTGAAGCTAATGGCCTGAAGAAAATTTACAGAAACGGTTTTCAGGCTCTGAAAGGCATTGATCTGTCGCTCTCGGACCGGGTGACCTCCATCACCGGAAGAAACGGAGCGGGGAAGACGACCCTTGTGAGGATTCTCTCCACCCAGCTTACCCTTACGTCAGGAAAGGCCACAATAAACGGCTTTGACGTCATGCAGGAAGCCAGAAAGATCAGGAAATTCATCGTCAGCATACCGCAGGAGGCTGCCCCGGTTGGCATCATGACGCCGGCAGAAATGATCAAACTCTACCTTGTGGGCAGGGGGTTGTCGCTGCATGATGCGGATACCGATGCCAGGCAAGCAATGGAGGAGTTGGATATAATAAGTTTCCGCAACACCCCAACCGATATGCTGTCCGGCGGTACAAAAAGGAAGGTTTTCGTGGCCATGGCCATTGCCGCCAATGCAGACCTCGTATTTCTTGACGAGCCCACCACAGGCCTGGATCCCATTTTCCGCATGGAGGTGTGGTCTGCCATAAGGAAACTGAAAGGGAATATTGTACTTACAACCCACTACATGGAGGAAGCGAGGGAGCTTTCCGACCTTGTGGTTCTCATCGAGGGTGGCAGAGTGCTTGAAAGGGGAACGGTCGGTGAACTCATGAAGAGGTTCAAGGGCAAAGTCAGAGTGGAGGGATCACGAATTACGGACCCGGATCTGACCATAGGAGGCATATCCATTAAATATGTGGGCATGGAAAGTGCTCAGAAGTACGTGGAATCGGGCAATATGGTCAGGCAGGTGTCACTGGACGATCTGTTCATACTCCATGGGGTGGAAATTGAACCTTAGATTCATCTTCACTTTTGCCTGGTACTACGGTTTCAGGATAATATCACGCGGGCCATCGTACCTCATTGCCAATATAAGCACCCCACTCACCCTGCTGTTCCTGGTATTCGTGCTGAGCCACGGTGAGCTGGTGCATTACGCGATCGCAGGAGGTTTTCTCACCTTGATAGCCTCCGTTGCCCTCCAGAGTTCTGGCGATGCAGCTTTCATGCGGCTACAGCTCAGGATCCAGGAGCTGTTCGTCGCGACGTCGGTTTCATCAGCCGATTACATGATAGGTCTCACCCTGAGCGAGCGGTATTTGCTTCTCCAGGCATCATCCTCTATGCAATCCTGGGGTCCATATTCCAGATATTCAATCCCGTTGGAATACTTGTAATCATTGTGGCAATGATACTGTCAGTGGTGATGACCATAATTCCTCCGACGTTCTACCCGTACACCTATCTGCCGGAATGGATACTATACATTCTCTGACATCCTCCCACCCCTGAAGGGTGTGGGGTTCCTGCTTCACAGAGTGGCAACTCGTAGACCTCCTTTTGAGAGTTCCGCCGCTGTAGCACTTTCCACAGGCGTGAATTCGGGAATGCCCTTCCCTACCTTTATTAGTCCCATATTGCGAATGTTTTTTGCCGCGTTGAGATCCCTGTCCATCTTGAAGCCGCACGCATCGCAATGATATATGCGGTCCGATAGCTTCAGATCATGCTTTATGTTCCCGCATTTCGAGCACATTTTCGATGATGGATCAAATCTTCCTATCGTTATCAGATCAGCTTTTCTCCACCCAAGCTTGTATCCAAGCATGGTCTTGAACTGATGCCATCCCTGATCGTTTATGCTCTTTGAGAGATGGTGATTCTTCACCATGCCCGATACGTTCAGATCCTCTATTACCACAGTACCATAATGCTTGGCTATCGCTGTAGATACCTTGTGGTTGAAATCTGTTCTCGCATCCCTGATCCTCTGATGGATCTTCTGCACCTTCACTATCTGCTTCTTCCTGTTTTCCGATCCTTTCTTTCTTCTTGATAACCTCCCCTGTTCCCTCTTCAATTTCTTTTCCGCTTTCCTCAATGCATTAAGCGGCTCGACCTGCAATCCGTCTGATGCGGTGAGGAATGCCCTGATGCCCATGTCGATGCCTATAACAGCATTGCCTTTAGGCAGTTCTTCTTCTGTTTCATATTGTATCGACGCATAGTATCTGCTGACATCTCTTGATACTACGATCTGCTTTATTTTACCCGGAATTGCTTTCTTATCCCTGTATTCCATTCCTTCCATGAATTTAGGTATGATGAGTTTATTTCCATCTACCCTGAAACCTGATGGCACAATGAAATACTGGTTATCCTTCCTTGACCTGAAATTTGGGTAGTCGTTGTTTTTCCTAAAGAATGCAGTGAAAGCGTTGTCCAGTTTTCTCAGAGATTGCTGTAGCGACGGGTTGGATATCTCGTAAAGCCATGGGTATTCTTTCTTCAATTCCGTGAGCATCTTGCAAGTCTTGAAATAATTAAGCCCCTGTGCTTTCCCCTGTGCTTTGCTCTCCGCATAATATTTCGTTCTGACCTCAAGGAAGTGGTTATACACAAACCTGCAAGCTCCAAAGTGCCTCTCCAACAGGATTTTCTGTTATCCATTCGGATATAAACGCACTTTTAAAGCCTTAATCATTACTAATAGAAATATAGTAGATATTATTACAGGTTGCCTCACTAACCCACGACTGAAGTCTGTGGGCTTGCGCTCGGTTTTTGGTCAATATCCCCCGTCACTCCTGCCGCTGTGCTCGTTCAGGGATACCTCGGGCTTGCTTCTGTTCAGTTACTCATGTGGCCTGTGCTTCTGATCAACGTTTTTGGCTATTTCTCCATTGCAAGACTTCTGACGAAGTGGAGAGAGACCTGATATTGAGAGCGGAATATTCTGAGATAACTTTGGCCAGGACTTCCAGAACTTAGACGTAAATTGTTTTTAGTCCAAACAGATTACCGCATATGACCAGAGCAAAAATCTCAGTGATCGGTGCTGGTAACGTTGGTGCGACTCTTGCTCAGTTCCTTGCCTTGAAGGAACTTGGGGATGTTTATCTTTTTGACGTCGTGGATGGGGTCCCTGAAGGCAAGGGTCTCGACATGCTTGAGGGAAATCCCCACTGGGGTTCCGACTCAAAGGTCTATGGTTTCACCACCACGGATGAGAAGGCCTACGAAAACATGAAGGACTCTGATCTCGTTGTAGTCACTGCAGGACTTGCAAGGAAGCCTGGCATGTCCAGAGACGATCTCCTTGGGAAGAACGTCGAAATCATTGGGGGCGTTGCCAGGCAGATCAAGAAATATGCGCCAGGTGCCGTGGTGATAGTGGTCACCAACCCTGCAGACATAATGGCTTATGCACTCCAGAAGGTAACCGGATTCCCTCCCGGGAGAATCATGGGTCTGGGAGGCTCACTTGACAGCGCGAGGTTCAGGACATTCCTGGCAGAGGAGCTTAACGTCTCGGTAAAGGACGTCAATGCATTTGTCATCGGCGGCCACGGAGATGACATGGTCCCGTTCCTGAGATATTCCAATGTTGCGGGGATACCTGTTGAGAAGCTCATCAGCAAGGAAAGACTGGCCGAGATCGTTAAGAGGACCAGGATGGGAGGCGGGGAGATAGTGAATTACCTCAAGACTGGGAGTGCCTTCTATGCTCCTGGGATCTCTATCACTGCCATGGCAGAGTCTGTTATACTGGACAAGAAGAGGGTTATCCCCAGTGCGGCGTATCTCTCAGGGTCCCATGCGAAGCACTATGGTGCTGACGGCGTATTCATTGGCCTTCCTGTGAAGATTGGGAAGAATGGTGTCGAGCATATCTATGACCTGGACTTCAACCCCGATGAACTGGAGCTGTGGAAGAAAACTGTGGCGTCAGTCAACGAGAACTGCAGAAAGGTGGATGAATTCCTGTCAAAGGCTCACTAAGAGCCTTTCCTTTCTTTCAGGTAATCTGAGTAGAAACCAGGCAAGTCCTGGTAAGCCGTTGGATCTTCCGATCCCGCTTCCATGAACCCCCTGAGCCTGAGTTTGCACGAGTCGCATCTTCCGCATGCCTTCTCATTATCCCGGTAACATGATCTGGTGAGGCCGAACGGGACACCCAGCGAAAGCCCGAGCCTTATAATCTCCTTCTTGGTGAGATACTGCAGAGGCACCATAATGCTGAGGTTTCCGCTAACCCCGATCCTGGTACCAAGGTTGAGGGCCTTTTCCATTGCGTTCATGTATTCAGGCCTGCAGTCAGGATAACCGGAATAATCAAGGGCATTGGCTCCTATTGCAACAGAGTCACAGCCCAGAGCCTCAGCATATGCCGAGCCTATGGAGAGAAAGACGGAGTTTCTCGCCGGTACGTACGTGGCCGGGATGTCATCCCCTATCTTTTCCAGCGGCCTGTCCTCCACGTCAAGACTGGATGTCAGTGAACTGTTTCCGGCAAAGGAAAAGTCCATCTTAAAGACCGCACGCTTCACGCCAAAATGGTCCGCGACTCTCCTGCCACTCTCAAGTTCACGTCTGTGCCTCTGACCGTAGTCAAAACTCAGGGCGATGGCTTCCATTCCCCTGGAGATCACGAAGGCGAGCGTTGTTGCAGAGTCAAGCCCACCGGAAAGGAGAACAACAACCTTACCCATGCTGCACACTCTTTTCCGCACATGCACCCATTCCGGGGCCCTCTTCTATGCATACTTCGAGTTTCGTTATCTTGCGGTAATTCCTCAGCTTCGCATGCAGCTGATCCGCAAGGAATGAGGCCATGTCCTCACTTGAGGATGATTCAGCGTCCAGAAGATATACGTCTTCCCTCCAGAACATCATGGACTTGCCCCCGTAAGTTATCCTGCACTGGTCTTCCGTGAATTCACGCCTGATGCTGTCACCCTTTCCAGGTACAAGCACTCTGTGATCCAGAGGCGTAATGATGTCCTCAACATATTTCTTCAGATCCAGGAAATCGATGAGAAATTCCTTTTCCTGGGAGCCAAATACCGTTACGCTCACAGCATAATCGTGCCCGTGCAGACGCGAGCATTTAGTGTGTGATGGAATGAAGTGCGCTGCAGAAAACCTGAGATTGGACTCCCAGCCATCGATGGTCAGATACATCCTCCTTAATTTCCTGAGCATATAAGACGCTAACTGAAATGACCAGGGCGATATCATTACAGTCCGGACGAAGGGCTACAATAGGAACTTGAGGCCTGAGGGCTATAGCAGCCCTTGCAACAAACAATCTAAGGTTTAAATACAAACCACAAATGCCGAAGGGCACGGGGCGCGTGGCCTAGTCTGGATAGGGCAACAGCCTCCTAAGCTGTAGATCAGGGGTCCGAATCCCCTCGCGCCCGTTTTGCCAATGTAAATCACTCCGAGCTCAAACATGGGATCTTACGGCCGTTAGGATCGTCTATACGATGCCATGTACTGATGAGCGGCCTAAGAGATACGCAATGAGTCGCCAGACATGCCCTCCGGGAGAATGTTCTTCCCTGCTTGGATTCTCTATGTTCCCTCGAGAACCACCTAATAGGGACGGGCAAAAGATCGAGTGGCAGAAGAGTAGTTAGACTCCCACATTGTCGGATCTGCATGCCCCTGCACCATCAAACATATTTCATAAATCCGGAGATGGGCAAATTGGCCTGGGGCGGGATCCTTCCCGGGAATGCGGTGAAAGTATCCTCCCGGCCATGCCGAGAAGTAAGGGATGAGATGCGTGATCTGATTGGTTACTGTTCCATCCTCGGAGCGAGTAAAAAGGTTCCTGATATGTCCCTATTGACACCAAATCTGAAATCTATGATAAGAGGGTAATCGTCCTTGAATGACATCTTGATTTCTTCCGCGGTGGTAATTGATTTTATGAACCTGATGAGATACTCAAGCGGATACGAACTCTTGACCGTTCCGGCGCAGACAACTTCCTTTAGAAGATCTGCCGGTAGTGAGAGTTCAGACTCCTCGGTCTCAGACATGGACCTCGCCCTGAATGATTCCTTTGTGAGAGTAAGCCTTATCGCGTCAGATACATCTTCAGCGGCCTTCAGACCGCGCTCCAGATCAGTTCTCGACAGAACCACATAAGATTCTGAGGACAACTGAGGGATCTTAGGCGTAGAAACGGTGTTCCCATCCAGCAGGCTGATCTTCTTGTTGATCGTGCCAATCTCGAAGAGCAACTTATCCTTCTCCTTTGTTATGGTGATCTGATCAGAGTCCCTGGAGACCTTGATGACATTCTTGAGTCGCTCGACGTCAACTGCAAGTTCCTCCTCGTTATCCACGCCGTATTCAACGAAGGATTCTTTCGGGGCATCTATATTTATCATGGCAACATGGGCTGGATCCACTGCACGGACTTCCATCCCCTTCCCGGTCAGTTTGAGCTTAACTTCAGTGGTGACAGTGTTGAGGAGGTCTGTTATCTCCTTAAGGTTCTTTACAGGCATTACAATTCTGGTCATTCAATCAGTCCTTTCAGTGTGCTGCCGGTTAATCAGATGAATGATAGATAATACTTTCTTCCGGACACCATTTCAGTGCACTTCCATCATTCCCGCGAAAGAGACGTTTATAGAGGGCGTTATTCCAGACAGGACCCATACGGCAGATGGCTTAGAGGTGAATCCTCACTGTTAGATTTCTTATGAAGTCCGGTGAATCATTCCTGAAAAAAGTTACACTGGATGGAGTCATTAAATCTTGTCTGCATTCCGCTGGCCCATTATGCTGATTATTCGGATGAATCATGTACGTTCTAAGGACGATAGACGGCATGGGAGAGATGATAAAGTCGCCATTACCATAATTATGCTCGTAAACAGCATAAAACACTGAATCATGATGCGATTGTACCTTATGGCTAAAACTGAAAGGCGACCCGGAGTTGGGAATATCTTTCAGTGAAGTCCGGCATTCACTGGATTTCGTGGGATCCCCGGGAGTACAATGACAGACTTCAAACCTGACCTCTGCATGGAAAGCGGAAGGATTTCTGCATGGCGCCCCAGAGGCCCAGGTCTGAGGACTTTCCACTAACGGAGACGGATGACGTTTGGTGGGGTTTTTCCCTGGGAAGTCCTGAAAACATCAGCTTTCATGGATGTCCGTTTATGTCACGCATGACAGAAAAATCTTCAACCTTAATTACGAGTTGCACCATGACAAGAAGGGGAGCAGTTCCACGTGTTGCTTCACCAGCAGCCATTGTCGGGATTATTCCAAACGAGTTTGACCGCAGAATGAGCCGTTTAAGGCCACTGCGGGAGGGACACTCTGCGTATTTTTAAGAGATACGCAGGGATTACCACAATCAGTCAGGCATATCAGGATGATAAATTCTTAAGTGGTATCAGGCATTTTGGAACTATGGCTGAAACCGGGTATGGAAAGCAGGTGCTTGTTATTGGTTATGCCGCCAGCATGATCCTCATTCCTGCAATCATTCTATTTCTAACTTCCTACTACCCCGTATTTCCTGAACCAACATACGTGACCCTTGAGATTTCAATCGCCTTGGACGCTTTGATTTCCCTGATATTTGCAGCATCATACATTGCAATGAGCGATGTTCCCGGAGAGGGGCATCATGAACGCAACCTGAAAATTGGGCGCCTCCTCAGGTCATTTGTGGCCATGATAATGGTGCTTGCCTTTGTGCTTGTGACCATTTACCTCATAACCACCGTCTATGACGTCATTCCGGTTGGATTTTCCAGACTCGTGAACGCGCTTGTAATAGTGGTGGTTGCATACCTCATCTTCCGTGTGGTTCTCAATTTTGTAAGGATGTACCTTAGCCGTTTCATGTCCCCGGCAAAGATTCATCCCATTATTTTCCTCATAACCCTGGCAGGATATTTCATAATCGGTGTGGCCACCCTTGCCGGGCTTGGAGTTAACGTGTCCTCGGTAATCCTTGGAGGCTCGCTCTTTTCAGTGGTACTCGGCCTCGCGGCTCAGACTGTGCTTTCAAATCAGTTTGGGGGGATCCTCCTGACCGTGGTCAGACCCTTCAGCATAGGCGATTACATCACCATCAACACCTGGCAGTACGGTGGTGCATTTCCCGTTCTTTTTCCCAAATACTTCTCGGAAGACAGGATAGAGTCGACAGCCTACACCGGCGTTGTGAAAGAGATCTCCATAAATTACACCACCCTTAGACTAAACAGCGGTGATCTGGTCAAACTGCCCAATGGCATTGTCGTCATAGCTGCAATCATAGTCAGGAAGAGAGAAGTCGTGGTACAGGCCAGATACGAGACCCCAAAATATGTTGAATTCAGCAGCATCAGGGATGCCATTTCGGAGGGCATTTCCAAAATCCAGGGTTCGCTGTCAACGCCCAACGTCTACATAGACGAGACCACCATGAACAGCTACATTGTCAAGGTCGTGGGCAGGTTCAGCGGAATAGATTCAGACGGCATAAGGAGCAAGATGCTCGCTCTTATGATGAACATTGTGGAACCCAGAAAATCCAGTTCACCGCGTGAGTCTAAGCCCTGACCAGCAACTTGCATGAGCCTATGGGCACCACGATGAAATCGTCCTCGTCGCTGTCAACCTTTATGATGTAAGTTCCCTGGTCAATTCCCTTGAGGGTACCCTCAAAGCTCATCCCCGGCACGATATTTTCCTGCCCCTGGTTGATCATCCATGCCCTGACGCGTTTTTCCAGCATGTCCGAGAGATTCATGGCCACAACATTCCTTTGCAAGATTTAACCTTAATACTGCCTGCAGTCTGATCGTGTGCGGGAATCAGAATCTGAGGCGGGGGTCAAGAATGTCCCTTATCCCGTCTCCGAAGAGGTTTGCTCCAACTGCGAATAGAAGAAGGAACAGGCCAGGAAACATGTATGACCACCACTGCCCTGTAAAAACATATCCCGATGTTGCCGCTATGGAGATCATTTCCCCAATCTCCGGGGGAGCCAGAAGTGTAGGGCGGTAATAAAGCCCCAGGAAAAAGAGCGTTGCCAGTATCGTAACGGCGTTCCCAAGATCCATTGTAAACCTGACCAGTATTGGCGACGTCAGATTTGGTATCACATGAATGAGGAGGTTTCTCAACCTTCCAGAGCCAAGCGCCGTGGAAGCCTCGATGTAATTCATGTGCCTTAAGAAAAGCGCCGAACTCCTTGCGATTCTTGCGTAGAATGGCCACATGACCAGAACCAGTGCCAGGACAAGGTTGGTGAAGTTTGCCCCAAGAATTATCCAGATGAGAATGGCAAATACAAGCGTTGGGACAGAGAGGAAAATGTCGGCTATGCGCATCATGATCTCGTCGACTCCGCCCCCCATAAATCCGGAAAACGCGCCATAAATTGTGCCTAATAAGGCTGCCCCCAATACCACAACGGTTGCGAAGAACAGATCCGTTTTAATTGCAGCCATCATAAGAGGGAGCACCGGAACGTTATATTCAGTGCCGCCGAGGAGATACTGCCATCCATTGGAAAAGCCTGGGGCGGTCTGGTAAGCAAAGGCCCTCAGCCCCCCATAGGTCGATACAAAACTACCCAGCGTTGAGTCTGATTTCACTCCTAGATACTGGGGATAGATCCAATCCAGGATGGCTATCACTGCATAGCCGACTACGATGAGCATTCCTACAAATGCTATCCTGTTCCTCGTGAAGATGCGCATGTTATAGAGGATGCGTTGCGTCTTCGGATTACGCTGATGCCGTGGAATAATCACAATTCCCTGGTTCCTGCCCCCGGTTGCTTCCTCCATTTGCTCAGTACCAATTAATAAATTCGCACTTATAATGCTAGCGTAATGAATTTTGCAGGGAGAGCCCACAGGAGAACTGATGTTGCAATCATAGGCGCCGGGATACTGGGAGCGAGCGTTGCATATCTGATTGCCTCCTTTTCAAAACTCAAAGTAACCTTGGTGGAAAGCGAGATGCACGCAGGTGCTCATTCAAGCTCCAGGAACACAGGGGTGATTCACCGTCCCTTCTACCTTAACCCATCAAAGAAAGCTGTGTTTTCCAGGGCTGCTAATGAATCCTTTCCGCTGTGGAAGGAGATGTCTGCCGTTCATGGGCTCCCTTGGAACAGGGTGGGAACGTTGGAAGCGGCGCTCGACGGCGAGGGGCTCAAATCTATCGAAAATTACGGCAGGTTCGCTCTCGCCAATGGAATGGACAAAAATGAATTTCAGATATTGGATAAGAGTGAAATGGCTGCAGTGGAGCCGTCTGTAGCATGTGAGGGAGCCTTTTTCAGCATGAACGACACCTGCGTCTCCTTTGGGGAATACACGCGGAAACTTCTGGATCTCAGTTCCAGAGATTCAATGGATATAATGTTCGGGCAGACAGTAATTGAAATAGACCCGCAGGACGGCATACTTATCATAAGGGACCACGCTGGAAAAACAGGACTGCTTGAAGCACGTTGCGTACTCAATGTGTCAGGGGGAGAGGCGCTCAGGTTGGCAAGGATTTCAGGTGTTGCCAGGGAATTCTCCGTTCTGCATTTTAGAGGCGACTATTGGAAAGTGGGGCAAGGCCTTTCGAAACCGCCAAGCCACAACATCTATTCAGTTCCGAAGCACTCAGAATACCCGTTCCTGGACCCACATTATGTGATACGACATGATGGTTCGGCAGAAGTTGGACCCACTGCTTCAGTGGTCTCAGGTCCTTATAAATACCCCATGGGAGACGGAGACCTGAGAAAAGGACCCGTGGATCTGTTTTCAAGGCCTTACATGCCCAAGGTCAGGCTCTTTTGCAACAGGGAATTTCTCTCGCTCATCAGGGAAGAGTGGAGGAGTTCTGTTTCAAGGTCACAGATGGCAAGAAGGGTCCAGAAGTTTCTGCCCGGAATGGATAGGAGATACCTCACCACAAGAGGGCTGTCAGGGATCAGGCACAGTCTGGTCGACAGGTCTGGTTTCGTCCCGGAGGCAATAACAGTAACAGAAGGGAGGAGCTTTCATGTCCTCAACTATAATTCACCGGGCGCGACGGGTGCTCCTGCATACGCAGCCTACGTGATAGGAAAGCTCGGTTTTTCCGGGCTTATAGATTCGAAAAAGATGAATCTCACTGGCGAAAAAGAGAAATTGTGGGGCAGGTCAGTCGATAACCTCTTCTCTGTCATGGGGTTCTGAGAACAGTCAGGTTCCGCGTGCAATAAAAAAGTTATGCAGGGTTCAGAGACCCGCATAATAAGCTTCGTCGTATGGCTCTGGTTTAAGGCCCTTTCTCTCCCTTATCTTCGCGACGACATCCTTCTGCAGTTCGAGGGGGACGCGCTGATATCCGGAGTTTTCCGAGCTCCACAAAACCTTTCCCCCGGTAGCTGATCGTATTGCCGAAGCAAATCCGAACATTCCGGCTACGGGGACCTTGGCAACAATGGTCATCTCTTCCCCCTCCTGGTTCATCTCCTCGATCACGCCACGTCTCTGCTGTATCTCGTTGGTAGCCGAGCCCATTAAGTCGACTGGCACGTTGATAAAGACCTTCTGGATTGGTTCAAGCAGTACCCTCTTGGCCTGGCACATTGCACCATACATGGAGTTTCTTCCCGCAGGGATAACCTGAGCAGGACCCCTGTGGATGCTGTCTTCATGGAGTTTTGCATCAACGAGACTCATCTTAACACCGTATACCCTCTCGTTTGCTAGAGGTCCCCTTGCCGTAACCTCCTTGAATGAGTCCATTAGAAGTTCCATGGTCTCGTCGAGGTACTGAATGCCTTTGGTGACGTCGGTCATTATGTTCATGCCGTCCACCATTTCCAATCCTCTCGCCTCTTCCCTGGAGAACCCGGCATTCTGCAGTAACTCAATTATGGTCTTCTTGTCCTTGAACTTGGCACCCTGGGGTAGTCTGTTGTCCCTGATGAGCTGGAGAACTTCCTCGCTCAGAGGTTCAACCTTGAAATAGAACTTGTTGTGCTTGTTCGGCGATTTGCCTTCGAATGGGCCGCCTGTCTTGTCCACAGTCTCCCTGTAAACCACGATGGGGTCAGAGGTCTGGACTTCCACCTTGTGATCGTTGCGAATTCTGTAAAGGGTGATTTCCAGATGCAGTTCGCCCATTCCCGAGATGAGATGTTCGCCCGTTTCCTGGTTTATATCCACCTGGATGGACGGGTCGGCCTTCGAAACGGTCCTCAAAACCTCAATGAGCTTAGGAAGATCGGCTGTATGCTTGGCCTCTATGGCTAGTGTAACGACAGGTTCTGAATAATGAACCATCGGTTCGAAGAGGTCCATGTCCGGAATAGAAGAAACCGTTGAACCTGCAATCGCGCTTTTCAGACCCACAACAGCGGCTATGTTGCCTGCACTGATCTCATCGACCTGTATCCTGTCTGGTCCCACCATCAAAGATAGTAACTGTACCTTGAATTTCTGGTTGGCAGACCCGTTTATGTACAGTTCAGTGCCTTTCTTCAAAAGTCCGCTGAATATCCTCCCCACGGCTATCTCGCCCGCATGCGGGTCCACTATAATCTTCGTGATCATCATTGCAACTGGGCCGTTCCAGTCACACTGTAGCATTGATTTTCCTATGGGGGATTCATAGTCTCCCCTCCAAATCTGATGTATTCTATAGTTCTGGGCTTCCTTTGGGTTTGGAAGATGCCTGATGACCATGTTCAGTATGACTTCATGAAGCTGGCTCTTTTTGGCAAGCTCTTTCTGCTTGCCATCCTTCACCATGTTGTAGATGTCCTTGAAGCCTACCTTGGTGCGATTCATGGAGAGAGCCGATATGGCCCAGTTGTTGTATGCTGAACCAAACGCCACCTTGCCTTCCTGAACGTTGACCTGCCAGGAAGTTCTGAACTCCGTTGGGGCGTATTTCGATATGAGCCTGTTCACATCTCCGATGACCCTGACAAACCTCTTCTGCATCTCGTCCTCATTTAGGCGGAGTTCATTGATCAGTCTGTCGACCTTGTTGATAAAAAGGACAGGTTTAACCCGCTCCCTGAGTGCCTGCCTGATGACGGTCTCTGTCTGCGGCATGACGCCTTCTACAGAATCCACCACAATGACGACTCCATCAACGGCCCTCATGGCTCTGGTCACGTCTCCTCCGAAGTCGACATGCCCCGGAGTATCGATGAGGTTGATCAGGAAGTCATGGTTCTCAAATGTATGAACCATCGAGGCTACTGCGGCATTTATTGTTATGCCTCTTGCCTGTTCCTGCTCGTCAAAGTCGAGCATCAGCTGCTTTCCTGCCAGTTCTTCGCTCATCATGCCTGCACCGGCAATCAGGTTGTCGCTGAGCGTGGTTTTGCCATGGTCAATGTGGGCCGCGATGCCAATATTTCTTATATGGATGGGGTCCTCCATTATCTTGACCGCTCTGGCTATGTTATCTTCCTTTCTTCCCATAAAAATCACCTGTTTTTATTCTTCATATGAACAAATTCCGATGAAAAAGAGAAATGAGTCCCGGATCAGCTCTTGATCTGGATCTCAATCTGCACTCCATCCGGTATGGGTATACGCATGAGTTGTCTAAGAGTCCTCTCATCGGCATCAACGTCTATGAGCCTCTTATGAACCCTCATTTCCCACCTGTCCCACGTAGGTGAACCCTCACCGTCCGGACTCTTTCTTACTGGAACAACAAGCCTCCTTGTTGGAAGTGGAACCGGGCCGTGGATTTCTACCCCGGTTCTCTGTGCGATACCTTTTATCTCTTCGCAGACATTGTCAACGACTTTGTGTTCAGTTCCACTCAAGGAAATTCTAGCCAAATAGGAAGCCATACCAGATCACTTCTTCTCGAGATCAATGCATGTACCCGCGGCGACGGTCTGGCCCATATCCCTGATGGCAAACCTACCAAGCTGCGGGAATTCAGAGACTTTCTCTATTACAAGCGGCTTGTCCGGTACCACCTTGACGATGGCCACATCGCCTGTCTTGATGTAGTCTGGTTTCTCCTTCAGCGTAGTTCCATCCTTCGGGTTGAGTGTCTTAACAATCTCCTCAAATCTGCAGGCAACCTGTGACGTGTGTATGTGAAATACGGGCTTGTATCCGTTTGCAATAACACTTGGGTGGTTTAGTACTACGACTTGCGCCGTGAACGACTTTACGACAGTAGGCGGTGAATCTACTCTACCACACACGTCACCCCTCTTCACATCGTTCTTTGCAATTCCTCTGACGTTGAACCCGACATTGTCTCCTGGTTCAGCCTGAGGCATGTTCTCATGATGCATTTCTATGGATTTCACCTCGCCTTGCTTGTCCGCAGGGAGAAATATGACCTTGTCTCCTACTTTGAGAAGACCAGTCTCAATTCTTCCAACAGGTACTGTTCCAATTCCTGTTATGGAGTAGACATCCTGTATGGGCAACCTCAATGGCTTTTCTGTTGGCTTCTCAGGAACCTGCAGAGCGTCCAGGGACTGCAGAAGTGTCGGTCCCTTGTACCAGGGCATGTTGGGGCTAGGCTTCGTAACATTGTCTCCCTTGTACCCGCTGAGTGGAATTATGGGGACGCCCTTGTATCCAATGGTGCCAAGGAACTTCTCTACCTCAGCCTTTACAGCATTGAACCTCTGTTCACTGTAGGGGGGCTGCGTGGAGTCCATCTTATTAGCAATGACGATCAACTGTTTGACCCCAAGGGTCCTTATGAGGTAACCGTGTTCCCTTGTCTGGGCCATGATCCCCTCTCCATCCTTGAAAGAAATCACAAGCAGGGCTGCATCAGCCTGGCTTGCGCCGGTTATCATGTTTTTGACGAAGTCCCTGTGACCAGGGGCATCAATAAGGGTGAAATAGTATTTGTCGGTCTCGAACTTCTTGTGGTTAAGATCGATGGTAACTCCTCTCTCCCTCTCTTCTTTCAGTCTGTCCATAACCCAGGCAAACTCGAAAGTTGCCTTTCCCTTCTCTGTAGCCTGCTTCTTGTATTCTTCGATGATGTGAGGAGGAACCTCACCGTGCTCGAACAGTAGTCTTCCTACCAGTGTCGATTTTCCGTGATCAACGTGTCCAACTGTTACTAAGTTTATGTGTGGCTTCTGTGTTGCCATTATTTCACCAACTTTTGATCCTCATTATGACCCTATATAAGATTCTTCTTACGATGTAATGAGCAAGAAAACCATTGAGCCTGCGACTTGGATGAACCACAGAACTTTTATGCATTGCACTGCCCTGGGGTGCGACACAAACCTTCTGTTGCAAAGACGAAGGGAAAGTGGTGCGAAAGAGTCCCCTGAGCAGCTATTGATATGAACATGAGACCGGAAAAATCTCTTCTCTGCAGCCTCAATGGGTGAATGTACGGAGGACATATCCAGATGCGTGCAGACAGGCATGCAGGCAAGTGCAGCGCTGACACCCCTGTAGATACAAGTCTGAGAGAGGATAATCACTTCTTCATTCTGCCCTACCTGACTTCTGCAAATACATTTATAACCTGGGATCATCGAACAGCGTGTACATTCCGGATTATTTCAGGCAAAAGGATTTCGACGAGATAAGACGTTTCATCGAAGAGAACCCGTTCGCCTTTCTTCTCTTCCCTGAGGGCGATGAGGTTTCCACAACCCTCATACCCATGATCCATGAAGTCGAGGATGGGAAGCTAGTCATATACGGCCACATGGCCAGAAACAACCCACAGTGGGAGAAAGCAATGGACAAAAAGGTCACCATACTCTTTTTCGGGCCTCATCACTACATCTCGCCCAGATGGTACGAGATAAGGAAATCAGTTCCGACGTGGAATTATGTTTCCGTCAGGATGTCCGGTACCTTCAAGATAATGAAAAGGAAGGAAACTGAGGATTTCCTGATTAGGCTTTCGACATTCCTGGACTCAAAGTGGCGCGGGGAGAGGAGAGAGAAGGAAGCGTATTACCAGAAGATGGTCGAGGAGATTGTTGCCTTCAGGATAGAATCAAAGACATTGGACGCTGTATGGAAGTTGAGCCAGAATCACCCACTCAGTGACAGGAAAGGAGTTGTGGAAAACCTCGAGAAGGCTGGTGATGACGATGCCGTCAAAATGGCGGGAATGATGAGGAAAACGATGGAAAAATAACTCTTCCAACCTCAATCTTTACAACTTTTGCTCTTTGAAGTTCTCATTCCTCCCCGTGTGAGGCCCCGTTCATGACGGGGCTTTCATAGTTTCGGTGAACGTTTACATCCCCGATCTTGGAATATATACATACTTCACACTGGCCATAATCCATACGGGCTGACTGATACAGCCAGGATGCAAGTGAGGCGGCCTGCTACATTCAATGATCCCCTCCGTTCGGGTTTCAGCCAGTAAACCGATGGCATCGAATAGAAGGGGCATCTTTTGGAGTGGATGATGCAGATTTTATTAAAACGCCCCGAACGGGATTTGAACCCATGTCACGGGCTCGACAGGCCCGTATGATAGGCCGCTACACTATCGGGGCGGTTCCAGTGTATCATCGGACTTTATTAAAAATTATCTCACTTTAAGACCCTACAATGTACGGTGTTGTGTTTGCACGTACGAAACAAATAATACCATTGCTTCAGTAAAGCCCCCATGAATGCTCTGAAGGCAAATGTCCTATACGATGGAGACAGTGTTAAGAAGAATGTTTACGTGGGGTTTTCAGACAAGATTGAATATGTAGGGAGTGAGAAGCCTGACGCTGAAATTATGGGCGAAGGAGTTGTCACTCCCGCCTTCATTGATGGCCACAGCCACATCGGAATGGTGAGGTCGGGAGAGCCGTCCGCCGAAGAGGAGTCTAATGAGCACATGGATCCTGTGCTTCCTATGCTCAGAGCCATAGATAGCGTTTATATGGACGACGCGGCCTTTCAGGAATCGGTCGAAAATGGAGTTCTGTATTCCACCGTACTTCCTGGCAGCGGCAACGTACTCGGAGGCATGGGGCAGTTAATCAGGAACTTTGCGACCAATGTCAAGGACGCTCACATAAAGGACGTGGGCGTCAAGGTGGCATTTGGTTACAACCCGAGAAGCACCGTCGATTGGAAGGGAGACAGACCATACACAAGGATGGGTGCTCTTGCCATCCTCAGGGAGAGACTCATAAAGGCAAGGAAGATCAGGAGCATTATTCAGAGCGGTAAGAAGACCATGGATGAGATCGATCCTGGTGATGAGGTATTTCTTGACATACTGGATGGCAAGCACAAGCTCATGGCACACACGCACAAAGCTGATGACGCCTATGTCCTTATGGATCTGGCCAGAACCTTCGGCATCAGGATAATATTGAACCATGGACTTGATATCACCGACCTCAGCGTTTTGAAAGACCTGTCTGCACAGAATATACCACTGATTTATGGCCCCATGGACTCTCTGCCTTACAAGGTTGAGCTCAAGCATGAGACCTGGAGGAATGCCAGGATAGTCATGGACTCAGGCATCAAGTTCGGACTAATGTCGGATCATCCAGTCATTCTTCAACGGAACATATTCCTGACTCTCAGACACTTCCTTCGGTTCGGAATGAGCAAAGAAGAGGCTATATCGCATCTCACCTCAACGACGGCAGAGATCATAGAGGCAGAAAACATAGGGCGCGTGAGGAATGGATACGACGCATCACTGGTGCTATGGAACAAGGATCCATTCGATCTCGAAGCCCATCCCGTGATGGTTTTTGGTGAGGGTAAAAAGGTGTTTTCAGACTAAAAGCCGCATTGCATTAGTGCAAAGCCATTAGAATGCCCGCACGATTGGGTATGGAGAGCATCTACCATGATTGTGGATGAGGTTGTGTATGAGCATATCGCAAAGAGGGCTCAAAGCTACGGCATAGGCAATACGCCGCTCAAGAAAGTCTTCACTTCCGATACCGGCTCATCGGTTTATGCCAAACTCGAATATTTCAACAGATTCCGATCAATCAAGGACAGAGCAGCCTTCTTCATGATAAGCACTGCCATTGAGACTGGGCAACTCAGCAGGGATAAGAAAATCATCGAGGGCAGTTCTGGAAATACGGGCATTGCCGTCGCAGGGATAGCCGGCTTGATGTGTTTCAGCTCAGAGATACTGGTCTCGGCTGCCACGAGTGAAGAGACAAAGAAAATGATCAGGAGGACAGGAGCAAACCTCATAGAGGTAGAGGATGAAGCAAGCAGGGAAGGCAGGATCAATATCGACGGCGCTCTTCAGGTCCTGAGAAAGAAGATGTCTGACTTTCCTGATGACTATGTCAATCTGAACCAGTATGCCAACATCGCGAACACAATGGGGCATTACTACACCACCGGCCCGGAGATCGTGTCATCTCTTAAGCATAATCCATCACATATAATAGTCTGCATTGGTACAGGAGGTACCATAACCGGGCTGGCAAAATACTTCAAGGATAAGAGTCCTTCCACCAGGATCATCGCAGGTGAACCTGCGAAAGACCATCACATACAGGGGCTGAAGAATCTATCGGTTTCTGAGACGCCAGAGATACTCAGGAAGGGCATGGGGAACATAGATGCATGGGAACATGTCTCTGACAGCGAAGCAAGATCAGGGGTACTGGAAGTCCTGGAGAACGAGAAACTGTTCATTGGTCTTTCATCGGGCGCCAACTATATGCTGGCCAGGAAGCTGGCCTCAAGCACCAGAGATGCATGCATTGTCACGGTCTTCCCGGACAGCGCTGAGAAATATTACAGCACCTATACCAGGTCTGGGCTCATGACTCAGGAGCAGTTCAGGGAGAATGAGAAGCTAATCCCTCACCCGTGGGCTATTCCCCCCTGAATTCCGGCTTCCTCTTCTCCCGGAATGCCCTTACTCCTTCTGCAGAGTCTGCAGTCTCAAACATTGCAGCAAATTGCTCCTGCTCATATTTCATGAGCGGAGATGGTTTTCCTCTCACCAGTTCCTTAATCCTTGCGATGGAAATGGGAGCTTTTTGCGCGAACCCCTTTGCCATTTCCACAGCTTTCGCGAATGGGTCATCCACTACACTGCTAACGATGCCGAGGGAGAGTGCCTCCTCTGCACTGACGTATCTTCCGGAACCGGCAATCTCCAAGGCTCTTGTGACTCCGACGATCTCCTTGAGCCTCTGTGTACCGCCCCATCCAGGAATTATGCCAAGGTTCACTTCGGGAAGGCCCATCTTTGCCTTTGGATCGCAGACACGGAAATCACAGGAAAGCGCAAGTTCAAATCCTCCACCCAGTGCGTATCCTTTTATGGCCGCTATCACAATCCCCGGGTATGAAGCAATGGCATCCATGACATCATGCCCTCTGAGTGCAAACTCATAAGCTTTCTGTGGAGTGAGATCAGTGAACTTTGTGATGTTGGCTCCGGCTGAAAATGCCCTGTCGCTCCCCTTCAGGACAATTGCCCGCTTTTTTGACTCCCTGATTGTTTTCCTCACTTCCTCGAGGGTTTCGACATCAAGAGGGTTGAGTTCGCTTTCCAGTTTAATCGCGACAATACCTATTCCACCATCTTCCTCATATTTTACGGATTCGGACATCTTTTACACCTCATACCAGTTCAAGTGACAGGGAATGTGCGCCTCCACCACCATGGCAGAGAGTGGCAAGTCCTGTTTTCAACTTTCGGCTGCGAAGAGCGTTCAGCAGTGTGACTATGATCCTGGATCCGCTGTTTCCCAGTGGATGTCCCAGCGCTATTGCACCTCCCAGTACATTGAATCTGTCGGGATCTATCCCAAGTTGGTCTCTCACTATGATGGAAGCCACGGAAAACGCCTCATTGTGCTCTACCAGATCGAAGTAATCTATTTTGTGGCCTGACTTCTCTAGAAGCTTCCTTGTGGATGGGATCGGGGCCTCCACGAAGTCACGTGAATTCAATGAGGCCTGTGCAAAATTTTCTATCCTGGCGATGGGTTTGAGCCCAAACTCTTTAACTGCCTTCTCGGATGCAATAAGTAGGGCTGAAGCACCGTCAGAAAGCTGAGACGAATTTCCAGCCGTCAGGATGCCGTTTCTTTCAAATGCAGGATTCAGCTTTGCCAGATCATCCATGGTGGTCTTCCTGATCCCTTCGTCTTTCTTGAGCGGTTCCAGAGGAGCCAGCTCTTTAGCGAAAATTCCCTTTTCAGAAGCTTCAAGGGCCAGGCTCTGGCTTCTTACAGAAAATTCATCTGCCGACGCCCGGGATATATTGTACTTCTTCGCAGTGTTCTCTGCAGAGACTCCCATGTGTTCAAAGTAAAATGCATCCAACAGGCCATCCCTGAGCATCAGATCATCTAGCTTGAAGTTCTTGAACAGCAGTTGCTTAGGCCCCCATCTCAGGTCAGGAGGGAGGGCGAGAGGTGCGTTGCTCATGCTTTCCATTCCTCCGCCGATTATGAGGTCCCTCTCCCCAAGCCAGATTTCCCTGACAGCATTCTCGACAGCAAGCATTCCGGAGGCACAAACAGTGTTGACGGTATACTTGACAGCATCGTCGGGAAGCCCTCCAAGAGTGCTGCTTTGTCCGGCTGGATTCTGGCCGTTTCCTCCCTGTATGACATTTCCCATAATGACTTCTTCAATGTTCCTGGGATCAACGCCGGATTCCGCGATCACTGCTCTTATTGCAAAACCGCCGAGCTCCACGGCCCTGAGTTTGCTGAGGCTCCTTCCGAACTTCCCAATGGGGGTCCTCTTTGCACTTATAATGTATGCTGATCCCATGATATCAATCACGGATTGAGCTTTGAAATTTATAACTTTGTTGTAAACTGGATTTTATGTGCAAAAATAAACTTTGGATTGGAGATCCAGCAGCTTATTCAGCGCTGTATGTCTCCATCTCTTTCTTAAGCTTGGTGTCCTTCTTGATTACGTATCTGGTGATGTAACCTGAGATGGCATTGAGAGTCTTCTTCGAAACCCCAGTTATTCTGGACTTTACGAGTTCCTTGTTCTTATGAAAGTCCTGTGAAAATGACCCGGGATTGCTCTCTACCATGCTTGTTGCAATAGACTTGATGTTTGAAGGTCTAATATTACCCATGCGCTCACTGGTAAATGCCCACGCTATAATAATGTTTTTTGTGAGTCAGGTCGACAGTTCCCGAACAACAATCAGCAATGTATTCAGGACTTTGTCTCTTCCTCCGACTTGTCTTCAGGACATACAAGAACGGGTATTTCCGACATTTTAATTATGTCTGAACTCACAGAGCCGAGGATGACCTTGCTGAGGCCACCAAGTTTTCTGGTTCCCGTGATGACAAAATCTGCGCCCTTCTCCTTTGCAGTCTTAACGACGATAAAAGAAACTGGTTCCCCGCCTGCATCTGCTGACAGGAATTCGACGTTTGAAACTCCGTCTCCAACCATTGCCCTAGCCTGGGAAATGATGCTCTCTGCAGTTTCATCCTGCTTCTCATAAACGGTGGCTGGAACATATGACTCAAAGGAAGCACCAGATCCGATGATTGTTGGTTTAACGTAGAGGACATAGAGCTTTTCAAGCACGGGGTCAAGTTTCATTGCAAATTTCAATGCGGTCTTACTGGGGGCAGAGCCGTCAAAGCAAATTATTGCTTTCATATCATGAATAAATAGCCACCGGTACAAATAAATGTTTGCCTCTCACCATGATCGCCTTCAACGGTGCATCCATGAACGCTTCCTGTCGCCCTGTCCCATGAATTCCTCAAGGATCTCCTTCTGCCTGGATGAGAGTTTCTTGGGCACGTAGAGCTTGATCATTGCGTTTACGTCTCCCCTGTTGTTTGAATTCATATGATAGAAGCCCGCTCCCTTTATCTTGATGATCTCTCCAGGCTGGGTGCCTGATGGAATCTTAAGAACATACTTATCGCGGAAGATCTGGATTTCTCTCTCGGTCCCGAGGGCGGCTTCCGGAAACGAGATTTCCTGCTCTATGTAAAGGTCATCCCCGCTTCTTGCAATACCGGGCTCCTCCGTAACGTTTAGAATGACGAAGAGGTCACCGGTTCTCCCATTCTGCGATTGCCCCTTCCCCTTGTACCTTATCTTTAGGTTATTAGGTGCTCCCTTTGGTACGCTTAATTCAAGTATCTCGGTCTTGGCCAGGCTACCGTATCCCTTACAAACACTGCATGGCTCCCTGGGGATCTGTCCCCTTCCGTTGCATTTCCTGCATGTTGTGACAGTAACCATGCGGAAAAATCCCTGTCCCTGAACCACCCTTTCCTGCCCGGTGCCATTACATGTGGGACATCTGGTCTGAACCCCTCCCTGGGCGCCGGTCCCTTCGCAGGCTTCGCACCGGGTGTTGTGCCTGAACTTTATGTTCTTGGTTGAGCCGTAGTATATGTCTTCAAGGGACACCTTTACCCTTACTGCAAGGTCAAGGTCAGGTCCCTGATTCCTGAACCCACCGAAGAATGAATCGCCAAAATTACCACCGAAAATCCTGTCAAATATGTCCTGGAAATCCGAATAGTGTGTGAAATCCTGCCAGTTGAAATCGGTTCTGCCTGAACCGAAATCAACACTGCCTGTCCGATCGTAGACCGATCTCTTTTCGGGGTCAGAAAGAACCTCGTATGCTTCGCTTATCTCCTTGAATTTCTCTTCAGCCTGTTTTTTGTCAGTAGGATTTGCATCTGGATGGTACTTCCTGGCAAGCTGCCTAAAAGACTTCTTTATGTCTTCCTGTGAAGCTTTTTTGTCTACTCCCAGTATCGCGTAGTAATCCTTGTTCATTGTCAGATCGGTTATTTCGTCTCTTCCGCGTCAACGACATTGTCTTCGTTCCCGCCCTTTGATTGAGATTCGCCGCTTTCCTGACTGCCTGACTGTGAGGAGTCTGTATTGACGGTTTCCTCAGGAGCCTGCTGGTACATTTTGGCACCTACCTCCTGGATCTCCTTGCTCAGCTTATCCATGCCTGATTTGATTTTCTCCTGATCCTTTGATTCAATGGCTTCCTTAAGCTCCTTGAGCGAACTCTGAACCTGCTCCTTAGTCTGGCTATCAATCTTATCCCCTGCATCAGCAATGGTCTTCTCCACCGTGTATACCAGGGAATCTGCTTGGTTGACCAGTTCAACTTCCTCTTTCCTTTTCTTGTCCTCCTCGGAAAACTCTTCTGCCTGTTTCCTCATCTTTTCTATCTCTTCCTTGGAGAGCTTGTTGCTTGCTGTTATGGAGATGCCCTGCTTCTTTTGGGATCCTTTGTCCACAGCCTCAACGTTGAGTATTCCATTCGCGTCTATATCGAAGGATACCTCTATCTGCGGTATGCCTCTGGGCGCGGGAGGTATCCCCACGAGGTTGAACATACCCAGTGAAACGTTGTCCTTTGCCAGAGGACGTTCCCCCTGGACAATGTGCACAGTAACTGCAGTCTGCATGTCTGCTGCTGTTGTGAACACCTGCGATTTTTTTGTTGGTATGGTGGTGTTTGCGGGAATGAGAGGGGTAACTATTCCTCCCAAAGTCTCAATTCCAAGGGTGAGGGGAGTGACGTCAAGGAGTACAATATCCTTGATTTCTCCAGTCATGATTGCACCCTGCAGCGCAGCCCCGATTGCGACACATTCCATTGGGTCCACGCCCCCCTCCGCTTTTCTCCCGAAATAATCCTCAACGAACTTTCTGACATAGGGGATCCTGGTCGGCCCTCCGACAAGAATAATCCTGCTGAGATCCTCCTTCTTCAACTTGCCAGACTCAAGTGCCATATCGATGGGTTTTCTTGCCCTCTCAACTATGGGCTTGATTAGATTCTCCAGTTCGGCCCTTGTAATGTTCATCTGAAGGTGCTTGGGCTGTCCGGATACTGAAGTCACGAATGGGAGGTTTATTTCTGTGGCCATTGTGGTGGAAAGTTCAATCTTCGCCTTTTCTGCGGCATCCTTGAGCCTGATGTATGCCTGCTTGTCTCCCTTGAGATCTATGCCTTCCTTTTCCTTGAATTTCTGTGAAATGTAGTTGATCAGAGCCTCGTCCATGTCTGTTCCGCCGAGCTGTGTGTCTCCTGAGGTTGAAACAACCTCAAACACTCCATCCCCAAAGTCCATGATGGTGACGTCCAGCGTTCCACCACCCAGATCAAAAACCAGAATTTTCTGCGAGGTCCCCTGCTTGTCTATTCCATATGCAAGGGATGCCGCAGTGGGCTCGTTGATGATTCTTTTAACTTCAAGGCCGGCGATTTGGCCCGCGTCCTTTGTAGCCTGTCTCTGGTTGTCGTTGAAATATGCAGGAACAGTTATCACAGCCTCTTTAACAGGCTCCCCAAGAAACTGCTCTGCATCCTTCTTTATCTTCTGGAGTATGAAGGCTGAGATCTGCTGAGGAGTATATTCCTTCCCATAGACCTTAAACTTGAAGTCCGTCCCCATCTTTCTCTTTGCTGCCATTACGGTGCCTTCCGGATTGAGGAGAGACTGCCTCTTAGCCGGTTCACCAACCAACAGTTGCCCGTCCTTTGTGAACGCCACATAGCTGGGAAAGGCCTTTCCTCCCATAGAAACACCCTCTGCACTGGGGATAACTGTAGCCTTTCCTGAAATTACTACTGCAGCCGCTGAATTACTTGTTCCCAAATCAATTCCTATTATCTTAGACATTTTCCATCACTTTTTAGATACTATTACCTTAGACGACCTTAACACCTCATTATTGAGCAGGTATCCTTTCTGGATTTCTTCCTCAATAATTCCGTCTTCGCCATTTTCGGATATCCCAACAACCTCATGGAGATAAGGATCATATTTCTTTCCCTTTGCCTCTATTGTCTTGAACCCAAATTGGGACAGGGCCTTCAATATCTGTTCCCTGAGGGAGGAGAGGCCCGGTACGTCCTCTCTGGAAATTGCGGAATCCAGAGAGTCGAAAACGGGAAGCAATGAGCTTATTACGTCTTTGCTAGCAAATTTCTTGATGGTTGCCGCTTCCCTCTCTTTTGCCCTGAGAAGGTTATCCAACTCAGCCAGCTGGCGAAGAAGTTTATCCCGTTCTGAAGAAGACCGTTCCTTCAGTCTTGCCATTTCCAGTCTGAGCATAGCGTTTTCCCTTTCTTTCCTCCTGGAAGCTAAAACCCTGGCCAGTTCCATGTCGGTCTCGTAGTTTTTGTAGCGTTGTCTCTCTGTGCCAGAAGGGTAGGCCATCGTGTGTAAATTTATCCTTCTATATAAACCCATCTAGTCTGGAGGCTTTGCACTCAAGGTCCATGTTGGACCTAGATTGATTCAAAGACGCCTCTCAAGCGCAAGACCTGGTCCCTCCACCTGCAGGTTTCCAATGGGGAGGGTAAGGTTCAGAGCCGGCAAATCTCCATGGGTGCCCCCACCTCTATATGATCTGGGGCACCACAATCTGCCATATTATGAGAAAAACCATAAAGAGCCCTAGGAAGTACATTATTCTGTTTACGTTTTCCTCCTTGGCTAGGAAAGAGAATACCTTCCTCCTGGAGGCAATCATTAGAGTGTCCCGCGTAAATTGTCCTCCATCGAATATGAAAATCGGAAGGGCATTTGTAAGACCCAGCAGGAAATTCATCCAGAACAGCCAGAAAACCATGTCTGTGATTATCCAGAATATGGATGGAGCTGGAACCGTGAAGAGCGAAGAAACGCTGCTGGGAACTGGAGTTAGACCGAGAAACGGCAGGGCAACGGTCTCTATCACGCCTCTGGTAGTAAAAGTAAGTGCAGAAGCGCCGAATATAGTGCTCTTCAGCTCATTCATACCTATTCCTGTAAGACCGATATAGGCGGGCACGAATCCCATGAAGCTCTGGTTTTCAAATACCTGACTGTTCTGGGCAGGGGCGTACTGATTGTAGAACGAGTACTTAGATACCGTCGTTACATTGTAGTACTTGTAAACCTCAACGGGAGACGCTCCGGAATAGTTGAAATCTATCATTACCACCGGAATTGTTGTTCCTGGCGCAGTGGAATTGAGTACCTGATCGACCTGGCTGTATCTCTCTATCATGGTGCCGTTGATTGAGTAAAAGATCTGACCGGGTTGCAATCCGGCTTTCTCGGCAGGAAAGCCTGGATACGTCGAATAGACATATATGCCACTAGGAATGGAAACGTGGGTTATCACAGAACCTGTCGCAAACGTTGCTTTAAGAATGGTCCCTGGTGGCGCTGACGGACCGTATCCAAGCTGGTCAATCGATGCACCTGAATAATTGCCGTAAGAGATCAGCTCGCTGCCCTGGCCTATTCCGAAACTGCCAAGATAATTATTCGGAGGCTCACTGAGTATGTACACTCCGTCATGGACTGGGCTCGCTGCCGGCATCATGACTCCAACAAGCAGAACGAAGAAGATAATCGCCAGGATGAGATTTGTTGCAGGCCCTGCTGCGAAGACCCTCCTCCTTATTACCGGGTCAGCCTTGGAAATTTCTTCCTGATCGGGCTCTACAAAAGCACCTATGGGTATGACGAGAAATAGGGCCCCGACAGAATTTACCCTTATGCCGTTTTTCCTTGCAATGACTCCGTGCATTATCTCATGGATGACAACTGAGAACACCAGTGCAAAGGTTCCATAGAACACAGGAATGAAAGGATTGATACCTGGAAGTATAAGAAATGAGGATACTGACGGAGCCGAAGTGGCCTTTATCTGGAGGGAAAGGTATGCTTCAAACAGCAGAAATGCCACTCCCATGAGAAGAAAAGCCATGGTGGCCACCACCACAGCTCTAGAAGTGAGTTCCCGGGGGAAAATCTTCGCAAGCTTGTCAAGCCAGCCACGGTTCTTGAGCGCCTTGACCATTATGGCCGGTCCGTAGAAAGATATGTGCCGGCTCTTCCTGATTTGTGGAGTCAGTATCACCAGAAGAACAATCCAGAGAACAACAGCCAGAAGGATGATTTCCAGGCCACTCATTATGGCGGGTAATTGCCTGGCTCAATTAATATACTTATGATTCAAAAACGTGATCGGTAGGTTGCAAGAAGTCCCATATACAAACACTACTCAACGGAGTGTTGCTGGTTAACCAATCAAGTCGCAATGGCCAGGAAATGTTAATTCTATCCGTGAAGACCTCTTTGATTCCCGCCTTGACCTGTTTTATGCAGGGGACTTCTTTAGAACAACTCAACTTTGAACCGTAGACATCGGCTAAAACGCGTTTTTGCATACAAGATCTAGAAAGCTGACCTAATAAGTTCGAAGGAAAATTCAGGAAAATGCTTAAAGAAATGCCTATTAGAGCGGGAATACATAAAAAAATGATTAAATATGGAATAGTGCTCACAGTCTTTATGAGCCATGACCGAAAGGTTGTGATTTACCTCCTTGTGATGTCGATCATTGTGGGTGTCGTCTTTTACTTCATCTTCGAATACCAGTTCACAGTGTTCTTTGCGAGCCAAAATGCAGCGCAGAGCACGCCCGGCATGGCGGCATTCCTTGCCACGGGCATGGCTGCCGGGGCGTTTACCATTTCAATGCTCATTTATCCATTGAAGAGTAAAATCGACAAGAGCTACGACTGGGAGGATTTCAAATGATGTCTAAGGGGAAAATCGAGACGGTTTTCATGGCAATGGTCATAGTTGTCCTGGCTGTCTTTGCAGTTGCAAATTACGCAGCCATAATGCAGACCAAAGGATCTATTGCGCAGGATGCTTCGCCTGTCACCAACGCCTCGGGAGAGGTTATCCATGTCATTGGCCACCAGTGGGCGTGGACGTTTATCTATCCAAATGGCACTCAGGCCGAGAACAACCTTGTTGTCACTGTAAATACAAGAATTACCCTTATTGTCAATTCAAGCGACGTCATTCATGATCTCTACATCCCCCAGATGGATATACAGAGTTACGCAGTACCTGGACAGAACAATACCGTTTCATTTACTCCCACCAGCACTGGTCAGTTCTTTTTTGAGTGTGTGGAATACTGCGGTGAGTTTCACTACGAAATGAGAGGATACCTGACGGTGATCAGCTAATGGCAGATTATTCAACCCTAATGCTGACATCCGGTGTAATCCTGTCCCTTATAGGTATTGTCGCGTTTGCAATCTACTATATTATAGCCGACAGGAAGGCTAAACTTGCTGAAATGGCCAGAGAACGAGGCTATCAAAGCACGGCACAGTTCTACAGGGATTTTGTTGCTAACAAGAAAAGAAGAATATCATGGAATATCATGGTAGACAATGACGCAAGAAGCCTTGGACTAAGGTACCTTCTCACCTCCATTTTGTTCTTTTTCATAGCAGGAACGTTCGGACTGGGGATGAGACTCAGTCTAACATACAACGTTCCACAGACATTTTTTACATTCCTTACTCCAGACGCCTACAACATCCTTCTAACAGAACATGCAACACTCATGATTTATATGTGGGCCGTAGGAGCTGCTGTGGGTCTTGGTTACTACCTGTTGCCTTCCCATCTTAATCTCACAAGAGACGGCCGGGGCGGTTATTCTTCCATTGCCTACTGGATCTGGCTCTTCGGTGCAATAATATTCCTGTTGTCCAGATCATCCTTCAGATGGTATCTGTACCCTCCGCTTTCACTTCAGCTCAGTCAGAATGGGGGCGGACTCTTTGCCTGGATGGGCATTCTTGGAATGATCTTCATATTTATCGGCCTTTTGATCGTCGCCATAGTCATTGTCCAGATCATCCTGTTCGACAGAAGCAAGGATATCAAGCTTGGCAAGATGTCTCTGTTTTCATGGAGCATTCTTGACACCGCCCTGATGATGATAGTCTCAATCCCGCCCATTCTTGTGGGTTTAACGATGCTGATGTATGATTATTATGCTCCCATATTCTTCACGGCTTCAGCCCACAACGTCCTGCTTTTTTTGATCCTGTTCTGGTGGTGGGGCCATCCTATTGTGTACATTGCTGTCATTCCTTATTTTGGAATCATCTACGAGATTATTCCAAGATTCACAGGCACCAGCATTTACAGTTACAGATCCGGTGTACTTGGTCTGGGATTGCTCACCATTCTAAGTATGACCGTATTCGGCCATCACCTTCTTAACTCAGGTCTTGGAGTGGCCTGGGATATCCTGTTTGAAACCACCTCTTTCATCGTCGTGATACCGTCGGCAATCACCGTTTTCAACTGGATTGCAACGTTCTGGCAGGCCAACAAGATCAGGCTTACCACTCCCATGCTCTTTGTCCTGAACGGAATTATAGATTTCATAATAGGTGGTATAACCGGTGTAATGCAGGTTTATCAGCCCGTAAACCAGCTGGTTCATGGGACTTACTGGGTTACTGCCCACTTTCACTTCATATTTATGGGAATAACTGTGGGCATAACGATGGCTGCGGTTTACCTGCTCTTCCCACTGATCACAGGGGGAAGGATGTATAATGTACTCTTGGCCAGGGTACATTTTTACCTGACCGCTATTGGGTCCATGCTCATGTCAACGGCCTGGGCCGTGGGAGGGTTTCTGGGGATGCCTAGGGCAGTTGCTGGGTACTTCAGCTGGTTCCAGGCATATCAGGATGCTTCAATCATAGGCGGAGTCATAATTGGAATAGGGCAACTGGTATTCCTTGCCAACTTTGCAATGAGCTGGCTCAAAGAGCCGACAACATCTGACGAGTCAATACTGGAGAAACCGTTTGCGGTCCCTGGAGTTGATGCCTGATATGAATGATAAGGCCGCAGGTAAACTTGTTGGAGTAATTTTTGCAGTCATTATCCTGCTTGCAATGGGCGCCACGCTATTCACCACAGTGAATTATCCTGTATCTCAGACTTTCTCCTTACCCTCTGCTCCCGCGCATCCCCCACATGAAGTCAACATCACCTTATATGCCGATGCCAGTGGATGGGACTACCTTCACGGACCAAGCAACCCAACCATTACTATCCTCAATGGCACGCTTGTTCACTTTACTGTTATAGAGGAGGACAATCAACCACATACTCTTACCATCAACCCTGGTTCTTCAGAATCCAGTTATTCCGATACCCTGCTTTCCACCTCACAGATCACAACCACTCCCGGTCACATATCATACGTAACCGCTTATTTCGACACAGTGGGAGTCTTCACTTACTGGTGCACCATACATCCAACCACAATGGTTGGCCTTATAAATGTGGTGTCCTCACTTCCGTCTAATGTTTATAAATTCCCAACTCCCCCTTCAAGCGCCACCGTTACCGCACATGTATCGCTGACCGCAACAAATTCTGGATTCACCAGCAGCAATGGTACAAATCCAAACCTCTTCTTTGGGAACGATAGTCTCGTGAATTTCACGATCATCCAGAATGGAACCAGTATGCACGACTTTATTGTTGCCCCAGGTGACAACGTTTCCAGTTTCAACTCCACGGTAATTAATGCCACGGAAATTGGCACAACGAACGGGAGATCAGTATCGGTTAACCTGTACTTTAACACAACTGAAGAATTCACCTACTGGGATTCATATTATCCCTCGAAGACAGTTGGTCACATCTTCATCACCAGGAGCACCAGTACAGCCTCGATTGCGGTGACCGATCTTGGCCTTGTGACAGGCGGCACCCGAAACTGGACTTTACCAGTGGCCATTTCAACCGCCGTTGTCCTGCATTTTGAGGATACATCCAAACTGAACTACTCTGTCATGGTTTCCTCGGACCGTTACTCTGCAGTATCGAACGGTACTTTGGTCTCAACCACAAATGCATCAACCAGCGTTGAAATTGCATCATACAACTTCACAAAAGTTACCCTTATCGACAACAAGGTTACCAGTGGCTCCACTGGGAACATCCTGTATTATGAGCACCTCCGGAACATTACGCTTTATGCAAACCACTTGGGCTGGAATTATTCTGTGGGATCTGTGAATCCTGTTTTCAACCTGACTCTGGGGACGATGGTCAATTTCACACTGATCAATGGGGACGGACTTAATCATACGCTGGCAATATCATATGGCAACCTTCCATATGCAGGAACCACTGAGAATGTAACTTCAGTAAACAGCACTGTGAAAACCTCCTTCGGCTACTTCCTGTTCCAAATGTATGGAACTTATACCTACTTCGATACATATCACCCATCATCAGCTGTATCCAGTATCAATGTTACAAACGAAACCAGTGCTTCTGCATCTGTTGCAATACCTTTTACTCATATGTATGCATATCCATCGGAAAACAGTGGAACCCAGTATACATACGTCCTCTCAGGTACGGTCAATGAGCCTAAGAGATATAATTAGGATCACCAAGGCCGAGATCACTTTTCTCATACTGGTAGTCGCAGTAACAGGCTTTCTTGCTGCTCCGGGTGCCTCGACGAGACTCATAATACTTCTGCCCCTGCTTGTGGCCGGAGGGCTGTCATCCATTTCTGCATCCCTTTTCAATAACATATACGACAGGGATATAGATGTCATAATGGCAAGGACCTCCTACAGAAGCAACATAGTCAACCAGGAGAATTACAGGAGGTTCATCGCATATTCATCGATTATTCTTATTTTTGCCAGCGCAGTTGCATATTTCCTGATAAATTTACTCACGCTTCTCTTCATCCTGGGAGGCTTCGTCAGCTATGTCCTTCTTTATACAATGGTTCTGAAGAGAAGGACGTCGCTAAATATTGTCATAGGAGGCATAGCCGGTAGCTTCCCTGCCCTCGCAGGATGGTCCGCGGTCACAGGTTCGGTTTCCTTGACGGCCATTTATATAGCACTCCTTGTCTTTGTTTGGACTCCCACTCATTTCTGGAGCCTTGCCATGGGGACAAAGAAGGACTACACATCGGCAGGGGTACCCATGCTCCCGTCGCTTGTCCCGGAAAACAGGGCTTTTGGATACATCGTTGCTAACTCAGGCATAATGGTCATCTACAGTCTCCTGCCATTCTTTCTTCCTGAACTTGCGGTGGGGACGGCATATTTTTTCGTGGCAATAATCCTCGATGCTATACTCATTTACTTTATGGTGGCCATCTATGTTAAGAACCTGGCAGCATCTTCCTTCAAGCAAGCATTTCACTTCTCAAACCTCTACCTCCTGGTGCTTTTGGTTTCCATCTGGTGGATAATTGCATGAAAGTTGCTTCCAGAGATCTATTGGTGCTGATCCTTACTGATCTTTCAATAGTTCTCTACCTTTACTTTCAGTCCATCTCGGGTTATCTCATAACGGAACCGCAGGCACTTCCCACGTTATATGCTCTGCTGGCCATACTGTTCATCCTCTCTGTTCCAGCTTCGGTGGCATCCCGACGTCTTCATACGTACGCCAGGTACCTGCACGCGTCGTTTGTCTTCTCGCTCATTGTGCTTCTTCTCCTGAATGAGCGTCTCATCGCGACCCCATTTATCATCATGCCGTTGCTTGTTTCGCTGATCACGTACGCAGACAGGTACCCGGGAAGGCGCAATTTTATTGTTCTGGCACTGTTCGTGGGGATAGAATTCCTGTTTGTTTTCATATCCGGCATCATCAGATACGAACCGGTCAGTGTGAATAACATCATCCTGGGGTCCATTTATGATGATGAGAACCCTGCAGGAGTCCCAGCCCTTTTCGCCTACAGCGACTATGTATCTTCAGGGCACCTTGTCATGACGCTGAGCCCCGTTTACCTCCTGCTTACGGGTTTTCTGGCGTCAGTCATTACCCAGAATTTCTCGATGATCTATAATCTGGTCTCAGGAACCGGGAGATATCTCAGACCAGACCTGGTGGGTTCAGGTCTCGTGCTGTTTTCATGCCAGTGCGAGGGCATTCTGGCTGCACTGCCATCGCTGGCATCCCTTGTAGTCAACCTCATATTCATTCCATTGATAGCAGAAAGCGCCATTCTGGTGGTGATGACAAACCTGCTCCTTCAGACCTATTTCCTGAGGAACCGAGGCTTTCCACCCTTCGAGAGACATAGGGAGCAGACCTCCATGAAGGCTCCAATATATGCCATTCTGCTACTTGCTCCCATTATCCTGCTGATTTATGGCAGCTTGCTTGGGTGGCAGTACACCATATACTTCTTCTTTGGCATGAACATCGTCATGTACCTCGATGGCATGCTTTTCTTCATAATCCTTGCGAAGGTGGCAAATCTCAACCTCAAACCGGGTACATTAATGGCTTCCGGAATCTTCACCCTGTGCTCTACTGCAATGTTTGTATGGTTCATTCCCCCGCTTGTTGCCAGCGTGCTGCAGAACTTCGTTCTCTATGGAGTGATGATCCTTGTTACATTTGCAGCCGGCCTTGGAACGGGTTTCGTTTACTCCACCATCAGTACAAAATCCAGGGGGATTTACTGGGAGACCATTGCCATGATGATCAGCCTGCTTGCCCTTGTCATGCTCTACTATACGGCAGAGTTTGGGTATTCTCCATGGGCCTCATTCGGAGCATCTGAGGTATTTTTCTTTTCAATCGTCCTTGTGGCTTTATCCTACCCTCTGCTGTGGATCACGACTAACGCTGCCCTGAGCAGGGTAGCCGCGGCAAGGGCTGCATGACTATGGCTGAAAACAGATTCCTTCTCTACTTCATCCTGGTCGAGGCCTTCTTATTCGGCACGTTTTTCGGTACCCTGGCGTTCGAACGCAGTTCAGGTTTGGCAGGCCTCTTCTACGGATTTTATGTATATATCACGCCCGTTCTGCTTCTGGGTCTGTGCCTTACAGATCCGGCTCTACGTGACAAACTCAGGTCACTAATAGTTTCCAGCGATCTCATCATTCTGATCGTCGTCATCATTGGCTGGGGTATCGCCTGGCTGTATCTCGGCCTGAGTCCCTGGGGGCTATTTTTTCCATACGCCTTCATCGACGAGCTCAATTTCCGCTTCGTATTCCAGAACAAGATCTCGGCTTATGCTGGCAGAGGCAGGGCAGTGATTTTGCAGGCCATTGCCTTTACAGCGCTGTACTCATCCTATGTTATTTTCGAAACAGCAGGGTATCCCGGATTATTTCTTCCGCTGTTCTTCCTCGATATGTTTGGCATGGGAATGCTCTATGGTGCCTTATACTATCTCAGGGGAAACATATACTCTGACATAGCCATACACATTTCGCTGTATGCAATGATCCCACTGCTTCCAGCATATCTCGGTTTTATTCCATATTCTCTCCTGCCCACGTGATTTCAGGCATGGAACTGTTGACCTACGGACCTCACCGCCGCCAGGACTTCCTTCCGGAGCAGCATGCTGTCTGGAGCTGTTCCTCCCCTGATTATATCCCTGACGTCCGTGCCGCTTATCCTGATTCTAGATGAGGGCCCGTGGGAGCACTCAGTTATAGAGGTGACCTTACCGCAGTCCTTACAGTAAGAAGCCTCCCCTATCTTCATGATCTCAATGCCCAGGTCCTCGAAGGATTCACAGTTCCGCTGGGCATCAAGCGGTCCATAATAGTTGCCGACTCCAGCATGATCCCTGCCCACAATGAAGCGGGAAGCGCCAAAGTTCTTTCTCATAATCGCGTGCTGCAGTGCCTCCCTGGGTCCGGCATACCGCATTTCATAGGTGATGGGAGATATGAGCACCCTTCCTTCCGGATAATGGTGGGCCTGCATTGCGTCATATGCTGCGATTATGGCGTTATCACCGAAATCTCCACTTTTCTTTCTTCCGGTCACCGGATTTATGAATAAGCCGTCGCTGGATTCAAGAGCCTTCAGGTGGATGTATTCATGGCCCAGATGTGGAATGTTCCTCGTCTGGAATGCAGTCACCTGCTTCCAGCCCTTACGCCTGAAATATTCTCTTGTGTCGCCAGGATAAAGAATTCTGCTCTGAAACGGGAATTCAAATGGAAACACATACCGCATGGGCCCGGCAAGGATGTTTCCTCCACAGGACATGAACGCGGAAACACCAGGGTGCTTCTCATCTGTGGTTCCGAAGATGTGTCTGGACGCCTCCTTAAGATCAATCTGAAATTTTTCCGAAATAACGATGACAGCCACAGGTCCGTTGCAGTCATGGATCAGGATCTCTTCCCCTTCACGCCCCCCCTGATAGTCAGGCTCACTGACTTGAAGCAGCACGGGGATTGGCCAGATATTTCCGTCGGGGAGCCGCTGTTCCTTGAGAACTGAATCCGTCTCTTCACTGGTGTTGAAGCCGGTCAGCGGACTGTAAACTCCGGTGGAAATCAGTCTCGCAGCGATCCTGGCCCCTTCCGGCACCATGATCCTTTGGTCTGCAGAGAACTCAAGAGCCTTCTCTGCATCTGCCACCCCGACTGAAACCAACTTTCCTCCATGGGGTTCTGGTATCATTTCCGGTCAACCTTCGTTATGAACCCAGTATGAACATCTCCAGACTGTGTGTGGATTCCGCACTCCTTCTTTCCGCCTTCCCACCACCACCTCCCTGCCCTCAGGTCTTCGCCTGCTGCAACGGCCCTGGTACAGGGAGCGCAACCTATGCTGGGAAAACCCCTATCATGCAGGGAGTTGTAAGGAACGTTATTTTGCCTGATATAGTCCCACAACTGCTGTGTGCTCCAGTCAGAAAGAGGATTTACCTTCAAAAGATGAGGCCTTACGGGATCGGAGGCGATCTTCACGACACTCGACCGTTCCTCAGACTGCTCCTTTCTTACCCCTGTGATCCAGGCGCTGTGGCTTTCCAGTTCTTCCTCCAGCGGAATGACTTTTCGGACCCTGCAGCACAATTTCCTGAGTTCCACAGACTTGTAGAATAGATTTGGTCCGTGAACAGTTACCATTTCGCTCAACTGCCCGGTGGCGGGGGTCAGAGTTCTGATCTCTATGTCATAAGTCTCCCTTACCGACTGCATGAGAGCATACGTTTCCTCGTGAAGTCTGCCGGTGTCCAGGGTGACGATCTCCGGCAATTCGCTTATCTCACCGCGCATGCGCACAATCATGTGCAGAATGACCATGTCTTCTGCTCCAAAGCTGCATGCAAACATCGACTTGTTTCCAAACGTTTCAGCAGTCCATCTTATGAGGGTCTCTGCATCCATAGATTCCTCCGTTAATCCTGATGCTTTCCACAATTCCATTGCACCTTATCTGCCTGAGGAAAATAAGGCATATTATGTGCTACAACTCTTCATATAATCTGCATAATTTGCGTATATATGATATAGATACAGACATTATATTCATATACGCTGTACCGCTCTCTCACAATGGCTAAATTTCTTCAGAGCGTGATTGATGCTTCCAGGCCCAAACCACATGTCAGTGGCGTGACAATGGTTCTTGATCGGGTTTCCGGCGGCCTCGGTCCTGTGGCAAGATCGCTCTCCGAGTTCATTGATGTCGTCAAGATCGGCTGGGGCATCCCATTTCTGATTGACGCAGACGAGCTGGAGGGATGGGTCAGGGGCTGGACCTCCCTGGGGGTAAGTGTATCCAATGGAGGGACCCTGCTTGAATACTGCACGACCAAGAGGAAGCAGGAGACGTGCATACGTGAACTATCCAGGACAGGCTTCGGGACCCTTGAGATTAGCGAAGGGCTCATTGAGATTCCGAGAACAGAGAAAAGAGGCATGGTGGAACTTGCCAGATCCCTGGGAATGCGTGTGCACATAGAAGTAGGAAAGAAAGACTCCAGAAATCAACTGACCCTGAAAGCGACACTTGACAGGCTCCACGTGGCCATTGATCTTGATCCGGACATCGCGATTGTGGAGGGACGGGAATCGGGGAGAAGCGTCGCAATTTATGATGACGCAGGGGGAATAAAGTGGGACTGGGTCGATGCCATTGTATCGGAATTCGGGCTTGGAAAGATCATGTTCGAAGCGCCACAGGAAATGCAGCAGACCAACCTAATCCTGAGACTTGGAAGTGAGGTGAATTTGGGTAACGTGGGTGTCGGAAGCGTTGCTGCCTTGGAGACACAGCGTCAGAGCCTCCGGGGGGATACATTCGGGATCCACTCAGTACTTCCTGACATAAATGGAGGACCTTCTTCCCGTTTTGTCTATTACATCATAAGCTCCCATGGCACCGTTGATCAGGAGAGAGTCATGAAACTGACCGGCCTCAACCGGAGGACAACACAGAATTCGCTTTCGTCCCTCATCAGGCAGGGTCTCATCCGGGAGACAAGAGACATGACTGACATGAGGAAGAAGCTGTATTCACTAAATTCATAGGACTATCCCCATGAAAACGCCCCCTTAGAGGGTTCCAGTCACCTGTTGCTAAGAAATACGCCAAATGAAATTACGGCAAAACCGGATGCCGTGAGCAGGCTTATTCTCTCGCCAAGTAAGATGCTGCTGAACACAACTGATATCGCTGGAATTATGAAGAAATAAGGGGAAATTTTAGAGATGGAATAATTTCTGAAAAGGATCAGGTATATGAGGTAAGGAACATAGGTCCCAACAAGGCCAAGATAAAGTCCCACACCAATGAATTCCGGGGTCAGGCCGGAGAACGGGGATCCTCCCACAACGTATGTCAGCACTAGGATTACGGGAAGTGAGTATGCGTACTGCAGGACGTTAATCGTCCTGACATCTATGTGTGCGGTCTTTTTCTTGAAAACCGCGGTGCCAGCGGCCCAGCTCAACGCACTGACAATGAGAAGCACAACTCCAAGATAACCATTGAGATAGACATTAGCTGAAGCAACCATTATTACGCCAATGAATCCTATGATCATGCCGGCAATGGTGCCTTTGCCTGGCTTCTCTCTAATGAATATAACAGAAAGTAGCACGTTGAAGAGAGGGTATGTGTATACCAGAATGGAGCTCAGGCTGGCACTGACCATGCTTTCGCCAATGAACCATAATCCCATGAAGCCCACTATATTGAGCATGGAAACAAGCAGCACCACGACATTATCCCCATGTCTCACTGGGAATTCTTTCAGCTTGAAGACGAGAAAGGGGAATGAGGATACCAGTGCGAAAAGGATCCTGTAAAAAAGGACCACCAATGGCGGCTCCATGGTAAATGCGATCTTTAGAATGGGGTAGTTCAGGGCATATGAACATGCCATAAAGAGGAAGAGGAGAGTTGCTTCCGAATCCTTCAAGTCCATTCCTCAATCTCTTCGCCATATTATATTCCACTTGAGCGGGGAGTCTTTGCAACCCGGTGGCATGGAAATGAGCGTTAATTCGAAATGACATTTGCATCGTAACGCTTTGGGTTAACAGGTTCGAACCTGTTCACAGCGATCTGTGTTACCGGTGTCATTGGCTTTTCCGTCACCCCTGCAGTCATCAGTTGCGGGAGTTACAGCGATCGCAAGGATGGAAATTGTAACAAAATCTGCACCTGAACTCCAATATTAACTGGTGGCATGACGTTCAGTCCCATGGCCCCAGGTCCCGCTATGCCAAGCACTGGGTTAGCAAAATCCCTGCCTATCCCAGTCGGTGAATTTTAAAACGTGTAGTAAAATATTAACACCTGCATCATATGATATCCATTGGGTAGAAGACGTACACACTCATAGCATATTGGTTCTGCGACATGCCTATATTGAACTGAATGTGCTCGTTCGGGTGCAGAGAGACGCGTTGTACATCAGGTCGTTCCTCCTCTTTGTAACATCTCGCCAGGGATTGCTTCTTCCCTCGTGAACCGGGAGATAGAATTACAAGTCCTTTCCGTCCAACAGACATTGAGATCATCATTCATTGCAAGGGGTATCTTCTGGGCAAAATAGGAATACATAGAACAGATTCGCCTATTGCAAGATGAGGCTGAAACAGTCTTCGCTGGATCTCTATTCATTTGTCTCCGTATATAGCTCTGAAATTGCAGGCAGTTTTATCAAGAAGATCCATCAGGTAGGAGCCAAATCATTCATATTCCAGATTTACCGTAGCGACACAAAGAGAAGGAACCTATATGTGTCCCTGGAAAGAGGGGTGGCCTTCATGGACGCTGATCAGGGCAGGGAGCCTGGAATGCTCGCCCTTACATTGAGGAAGATGCTCTCCGAGAGGAAGATCGAGGAGATCAGGCAGCACTCCTTCGACAGGGTGCTCATCCTGAAGCTATATGGAGGACAGCAGCTGATCCTGGAAATGTTCAGGGAGGGCAACCTGATCATAACACAGGATCAGGTCATCACTTTTGTCCTGAACCCGAGGGAATGGAAGAACCGGAAACTGATCAAGGGGGAGAAATACGTTCCTCCGGTTTCCATCAACCCCTTTGAACTCACTTCGGAGGATGCGTCAGCCATTCTTTCGGGAAGCACGGGAACCATAGTCCAAACCATTGCCACGAGAATGAACACGGGAGGAGACCTGGCCGAGGAGATATGCTTCAGAATAGGCGTGGGAAAAGATATCAAGGCTGTGGACGTCTCCGATCGTGCAGTTGAAATACTGCGTTCTTTCCATGAAATTGCAGACGAGGCAGGAGCAGGCAGGGCGTATTATTACGATGAAGAGCAGGTCCTGTCCCCGGTAACCATGAGGTCTCTTAGGAAAGACCCGGACAGAATATTTGATGATCTGGGCGAGGGGCTCTCCTTCTATTTTGCCAAGTATCCAGAGACCACCATGCAGGAGAAGCCACTGGCGAGGAGAATAGAGTCTCAGCGGAGAAGCATAGAGGAGTTCATGAGACACTCCGCAGTCATGAAAGCCCTCGGTCAGGAGATCATCTCCCAGCTGCCATATTATGGCGGTATGCTGAAAGCTCTCAGGGAGGGCATAAAGTCCGGGACACTCAAGCCCGGGGAGACAATCGACGGGATGCCAATAAAGAGCATTGACTACGACCGCGGGAAGGTGTATCTGCAGAAGGGGGAGGCTGAACTTCCGCTGAACGTCGCCAGAACCGCAGGAGAGAATGCCAGCGATCTGTTCTCCATTTCCAAGGAATACGTGGAGAAGGCGCATGGAGCGGAGGTCGCGCTGGTAGAATCTGAAAGACTGCTGGAACATTCAGAAAAACAGGCTAGGCCAAAACGGAGACAGAAGAACTGGTTTGAGGTATACCACTGGTATATGACTGCGGACGGCCAACTGGTGCTGGCTGGGAGAGACAGAAAGACCAATGAGAATCTCGTCAAAAAGCACCTGGAGCATAACGATCTCTACGTGCATGCGGACCTGTACGGTGCCCCGAGTACCGTGGTTAAGCGTTCGACTTCCGGAGAGATAAATGAGGAATCCGTCAGGCAGGTGTGCACGTTTGCAATCTCCTTTTCCAGGGCATGGGCTGCAGGGATTGCATCTGGCTCGGCATACTGGGTGTTTCCGGAACAGGTGAGCAAGACCGCTGAATCCGGAGAGTATGTCTCCAAGGGTGCATGGATAATCAGGGGAAAGAGGAATTACGTGTTCAATCTCAGAATGGAGCTTGAGATAGGACTCTACCAGTACGGGGACGCAGTAATTCCCATGATCTCTCCGGTGGGCATACCCAGAAACGTTGAAACCAAACTTGTGAGGATAGCCCCTGGAGACACGAAGCGCCTGTCGGTTGCGAGAAGGATAGCAGAAATCCTTGCTGTGGATGTGGAGGAGATAGAGTCCATCCTCCCCCCGGGAAATTCAAGGCTACTGGAACCCTAATTCTTAACTCTCCGCTTCAGTTCGGTGATTTCGCTAACGTCTACGGGATCGATCCCCCTCTCCAGTGCCAGGTAATAGGACAGATAGTCGCCAAAATGGATCAGGTAAAACAGTCTGGCCAGCAGGGATTTCCCTCGTGGCCGTATGAGAGTGAAATCTGTTTCAGTAATCTCAGAGATGGCCTTTATTCTCTCCGACACAAACCGGTTCTCAACGGGGTCGAACGCGATGAAACTGATCTTGTCCCTGAGAAAGGTACGACGCAAAGCCACTATGTCGTTGTGGGCCATTTCTGGGAAATATCCGCTGTAAGCAAGACACTTTGAGTTCTCGTTGAACTGGGTTTTCCACCTGTATGCAATGGATCGGAACGGCCAGAAACCATATATGAAGGGAATGCTGCCTTTCTCGTTCAGGGCTTCAGCCATCTTCCTGATGTCAGAATTGTTGCTGTCCATGGCAGCAAGGATGTCACGGGTCTCGTTGTAATCGGAATTTCCAAAGGACATAAATGTCCTGAAGAGCGGGATCAGAAGATAGCCAAGTGAGGATCTGGGCTGAAGACCCGCCGGCACGATGAGCGGGTTATATGACTCGGAGCCCAGGATTCCACCCGAGGTAATGGTTCTTATATGGGCCCCGTTTCTGGCGCACTCTGCAAGAGCATCGACAGTTTCCACAGTATTTCCCGAGTAACTTATGCCTATGGCAAGGGTGGTGCCATTGACAAAATTGGGGACATTCCTGTCATTGACAGTTATGACGGGCATATCACTGTATATTTCCTGAAAAATATTCCCCACCAGACCAGACGCACCCATTCCAAAAATAAGGATCCTGTCGAAATCATTGTCGTTGGGAAACACATCAAGCTTCTGCTTGAACGTGATCTGCCCTGCCAGACTTCTGAGCTCTTCTATCATAATGCAGCAGCACGATGCCGCTCATAAAATTTACACAGGCAGTAAACGTTCTTACTATTTCAGTATCAGCGGCCCCTCACTCATTGAGATTTACGGGGCAATTCCCCATGCCCCAGGAGCATCCCGAAATATCCGGCAACGTAGTAATAGTCAAACTTAGTCCTGATCCCCGATTCACTGAGGAAACCATGAAGGATCAGCATGTTCCAGTAACTGTCAGGTTTTGCGCGGGTAATGGTCTCTTCGCTCAATTCTAAAAGGGGGGAGAGATTGGAGTTCTTCACGGACTCCGTTATGAGAGAATCATAGTATGCTGCATCTGGTGAATACCCATAAGGCCCACTGGAGGAATGAGTGTGTGCTTGATCCGCACTGATGATCACAGACACTTTTTGATCATACCCCTGAACGGCCCTGAATAACATTCTCCCAAAATGTACCAGTGAGTCTCTTCTCTGGACCCTTGGCTGCCCCATCATTGAGATCTTCCTCTTTCCAAAGAAACGAAGCGGTATGGCAGTACCGAAATCCATTGGAAATATGGAATTTGGACCGGAGGACGTGATCAATGATGCGGCCTCCGTGAATCCAGGATCAAGGCGGAGAATGCTCTCGGAGAGCGCCCTGTCGCTCTCATAGGTTCTCCTGAGGACCCCAGTTTTAAGCCTGTAACTGACCTTAAGGTAGCTTGACATGATAACGGACACATTCTTGCTCAGCGAGAGAGAATGAGGAGATATGATGGCCACAGAATCCGATACGTCTGTGCTGCAGACCTGCATGATCTTATCCGCCATCACCCGGCTGCTTTCGTCCGGGAGGTCAATTATCTCATCGCCATGCGGTATCAAGTAGAGCCCGGCAAGTGACACTAACGATCGCATGCCCTCTCTGGTTATATAACCTGTACCTTGCAGAAAACAATAACGGATGAGGGGATTTGTCCGATCCTGTCATAACCGATTTTGTCCACCACTGGAACAGTAAAGCACTTTTCTGGAGACTCACATACTCTCCATCCTGAAGGATGTGAGGCTCTCACTTTTTGTTCTGTTTTCGCCTGGACCTTTCAGGTGCAGATGGTTTTGCCAGAACGTGTGGAGAAATTTTGACTTCATTCCAGTTCTGAAGGTTGCATACATGTCTCCATGCGCGCAATCTGGATGTGCCCGCAGTGCATTGCCCTGCTCAGAATGGAGAACTAAAACTCAACCTCCGAATTTTCTGGCTTGCACATTACATCCATGATACTGGCATTTCAAGGCTTTGGTGACTACCTGATGGAAGTGCCATAATTATGTAAACTTGTGAGCGTGATGTGGTTGACGCTCTCAGAATATTTGCATGGCTTCCGTATATTTTGCCTCATTTTTTTCTTTGGCTCTCAACTGTGGACATTCATGGGAACGGTCTTCTTCAATGTGACCCAAGGAATCCCTGACTTATATGATCCACTGCAGAACATTTCACTTATTATATCCACGTAGGATACGGGAGATATGATGTGCCAGAATTGCAGAAAAGAAGCAACTCCTGAAGAGATTGAAGAAAATGAGGGAAACTGCCCTTACTGCGATGAGCCTTTTGTAGATTACGTGCCTGATTTGAAATAACGTTCCCCTGCACTCTAGGGGATGATCCGGCACCATTCACCTTAGCTCCTTTGAGCCAGACATAAATAAATAATTCCCGTGGTGATTACATCGCATGACCATAGTAAAACTGGAAACTACCATGGGCGATATACGGCTGGAAATCAACGACAGGGAAATGCCCATAACCGGAGGTAATTTTCTGAAGCTGGTTAAGAGCGGGTTGTATAATGGCACCATATTTCACAGAGTGATACCAGATTTCATGATCCAGGGCGGCGATCCCAAGGGAGATGGCACGGGCGGACCGGGATACGTGATCAAGGATGAGTTCACCAAGTCTAACAGGAATAGCCGGGGAACCATATCCATGGCCAATGCCGGTCCAAACACAGGTGGCAGCCAGTTCTTCATAAACACGGTAAACAACAACTATCTGGACACGAAGCACCCGGTCTTCGGTAAGGTTGTCTCAGGCATGGAAGTGGTGGACGCTATAAGTAAAGTGCCCACAGACAGGAATGACAGGCCCCGTACCCCGGTCAGGATTAACAGAGCCTCCGTCGAGTAGGCTCTTAATTCAATTTTCCTGTACCCGCCTGCGATCCTAGACCAGATCGTCCAGCCCGTGATCCCATCTATTTCTGGCTTCTTCAATATCTACGTCGGCCAGAAGCAGCGATAGATCGGTGAATTTGATTCGTTTCCCTCCTGTTCGACCTATGGTTGTTAGCTGAACGTCCCTGAATGTGGATTTGAGTCTTTCCAGCAATTCTTCCCTCACCTCCAGAAGGATGCAGTTACCGGACTCTGAAAACATCTTCACCAGGCTTCTGGAACTCGAGATGTCTGTAAGATCAATGTCAACCCCTACGGATCTTCCAAGCGACATCTCCATGGCAGACATAACAATCCCTCCCTGTGTAACATCATGGGCGGAAAGGATCAGCTTATTCTCTGCTGCCTCAAGCATCGCTGCTCTAAGCTTCTGCAGCTCATCCAGATCCACGTCAGGATGCGAGGAGCACCCCTTCTTCACATGATCGAGGAGCATGCTTCCGCATAATCCTGGAGTCTGCCTGCCTGCAAGCACAACTATGCTTCCGTGCTCCATGAAATGATTCGGTATGGCATTCCCGGCATCATTGATGATCCCCGCTATGAGTATGGTTGGAGTGGGGGCGATATTATTGCCTCCAGACCGGTTATAAAAACTCACGTTGCCCGCCACAACAGGAATACCAAGCTTCCTGCAGAAGTCCCCAATCGCCCTGACAGATTCAATGAACTGCCCCATAACCATGGGATCCTCAGGGTCGCCAAAATTGAGCGAATCGACCAGAGAATGGGGATCCCCTCCCGAACAGAGGATGTTCCTGAACCCTTCTGACAGCGCTAACAGAGTGCCCCTGTAAGGGTCCACTGCGCAATGCGCCGGTAGCGATCCCGACGTGATGCATATCCCCTTGTTCGAGCCAGAAACGGGCATGACAATAGCTGAGTCCGAGTGTGTTTCAATATTGGGCAAACCAGTAAGCGGGGCCTTGTAGGTGCTTCCCATCACTGTATAGTCATACTGTCTCACGATTCTCTGCCTTGAGCAGCCCGCAGGGGAACCTGCAAGCTCCAAAATCAGATCGTCGTATCTCTTCATCTCCCTTGGAAGCACAAGGTCTCTTGGAACGTTTTCCGGCACAAGGAAGTGTCTTGCATAGAGAGGGCCGGAAGTCATAAAGTTGAGATCAAGATCCAGAACAGTCTTCCCCTCAAACTCGATCTTGAGGTTGTTCCCCTCCACCACCCTTCCAATCACTGAGCTCTCCACGTCCCAGGCATCCGTTATGGATACCAGCGCGGAAAGGTCTTTTTCGTCTATTCCCAGAAGCATTCTCTCCTGGCTCTCGCTTATCCATATCTCCCATGGTTCCATTCTCTCTTCCTTGAGTTTGACCCCGGTAAGATCAATTTCACCGCCAAGACCACCTCCCAGGCAAAATTCACCAACTGCACTGGACAGGCCACCGCCTCCAAGGTCCTTCATGCCTAATATGAGTCCCCTGTCGTTGGCTTCAAGGATGGCGTGGATGAGGGGTTCCTTTATAATGGGGTTCCCCAGCTGCACAGATCTTGCATTCTCCTTGTCTCCTGCCTTTATGGATCGGGAAGCGAACGTCACACCATGTATGCCGTCTCTTCCTGTACGACCTCCCACGAGTAAAAGCAGAGTTCCCGGCTTCGTTACAAAACTTCTCCGGATATCGCTCCTCTTGGCTATGCCCAGGCATCCCGCGTTAACCAGAGGGTTGCTGTTGTATGACTCGTGGAAGTCCACTGATCCGGACACATTGGGGATCCCGACCCTGTTGCCGTAGTCTCTGATCCCGCCCACGATTCCTCTCATCAGGAACCTTGTCGACAGCCTGTCCCCGGCTTCAAAGTCCGGTTTCCCGAAAAAGAGCGAATCCATGAGCGCAACTGGCTTGGCGCCCATGCAGAGCACGTCCCTTATGACGCCCCCTACGCCGGTGGCCGCTCCCCCGTATGGCTCCACAGCACTGGGATGATTGTGGCTCTCCATCTTTATAACGTATGCGTGATCGCTGTCGAATTCCACTACGCCCGCATCGTCTTCCATTGCGAGGATGGTGTAATCTGTCCGGAGGTTTCCAAGATATTTCTTCAGGTAGATCTTCGAGGACTTGTAGCTGCAGTGTTCGCTCCATGCCTGTGCCATTGCCTGAAGTTCCACATCAGTTGGTTCCCTCCCTATCCCCTTGAAGTACTCCTGAAGCCTTCTCATTTCCTCGATGTTCAGCGACAGCGAGTAGCGTTTACTCAATGAGATCAGCCTTCTTTCGTCGGCTTCCCTCAGCCTTACGCTCTTAACTCTGAACTTCCTATCTGCCATCATTCGCCTGCCGTTTTGATGCGATAATTTTGAATGATCTTGTTGACCAGCAACTTTTCGGCAATATTCCTGGCGATTTTCTCGGCCTCTTCCCTGCTTCCGGATATATCGAGCATATAGGTCTTCCTGATAGAGACCTGTTTCACTCTGTCGTATCCCAGTATAAGCAGGTTCTTTCCAATGTTCAGCGCTTCTGGATCCTCAACTCCGGGGAGATATTCAATCTCTACCCCTATCCTGACCATGGACGTGGAATTCTATGCCGTTCTAAATTTTATCGTCTCTGCTGCTATGTCTGACTGCCTGGATTATCGGCTCAAGAACCGGTCTTACTTCAGCGGATTTCTCGGCAATGGTTCCCGTGACGATGATGTTGGCTCCAGCCTTTGCAGCACGCGATGCGGCACAAGGATCCCGGATGCCGCCCCCCACGATAAGCGGTACTTTCAGGACTGCCTTTACTGCCGAGATCATGTCAGGCGGGACAGGGCTTGTGGCTCCGCTCCCTGCTTCCAGATATATCAGCCTCATTCCAAAAAACTGTCCTGCAAGGGAGTAATCCTGTGCAGATTTGAGATCCTCGCTGCGGATGAGATCTGCCTCTCCCACCCTGCCAACAGTCATTCCGGGCTCAACGACGATGTAGCCCATGGGAATTGTCTCAAGTCCCATTCCCAAAAGGTAGCGGGAAGCCCTCGCCTGCTGCCTGATTATGAAATCAGGGTTCCTTGAGTTGAGCAGGGACATGAAGTAGATTGCATCGGCCTTGCCGCTCACCATGGAGCTGGAGCCGGGAAAAATGATGATCCTGCGGGAACATGAAGCCTTTATTTGGTCAATGGTTCTGTCCATCATGCCCTGGTCTATATTCGTGGAACCCCCGACCATTATGAAATCGGTGCCCGCTTCCTCTGCCTCCCCGGAAATTTCTCCGGCTCTTGCCGGATCCTGGGAAGCGGGATCAATGAGGGTCATATGCACCTTTCTTCTTCGTGAAAGCCCTCTTATCTCAGAATATACGCTCAGAAAAGACCACCTATTGCAAAGGACGCAAGCCCGAATATCATGGCAAGTTTTGAAACATTCTGGCTCCTGGACACGTTGCCTGGCATGAGGAGCAGAGATGCTATGAATGTAGCATCTGCTACCAGCACGGCAATCAGGTACTCAATCCCAAAAATGGAGAGCAGATAGGGGACCAAGGAGACTGCAATTGCGCTCAGCACTGAAACTGATGCGACAATCCGGGCACTTTTCAACCCATGGGACTTGGGAAACGTCATCCTGTCCACGTCTCCTTCCATATCCTCGATATCCTTTATCACCTCTCTTGAGAGATTTGCCAGGACAGCCATGAAAAAGAGCAGTACCATCCTGGAAACGGAGTTGACTGATATGCCCCCAAAAATAAAGATCAGCCCAACGAGGACGCTTACGCTCAAGTTGCCTGTGAGACCCAGGTGTTTGGTCCTGATTTCATAGAGCAGTAGAACTATCTCTGCTGCGGCGACTACGGCAAGTGAAATGAAGCTAATGAAAATGAAAGAAAGGATCGGAGAGACGAGAAAAAGCAGAATACCTGCAGCGAGCGCATTCTCCTTTTTTATTTCCCCTTTTGGCAATGGTCTCTGGGGATGGTTCATCCGATCTGTTTCAATGTCCAGATAATCATTGAAAATGTTCCCTCCCGAGGTGACCATGAACACGATCGCAGAACCGATGCTCACGGGCACAAGATATGCTGATATGCCAAATCCTACGGCAATGAAGGCCGATATCCAGGTGGCCGCTATGCCCATGACGCCGTTGACGGGCCTGAGTATGGCTATCCACCTGTTCATGGCGGGTCATTGTACATACTGTTAATTAAATTTCTTGGCCTGAATCTCTATTACTGATCTGTCTGAATATATCAACTATGCATGGGAATCAGGCTCTGAACGGTCTTCCTTGTTTCGCCGGGATCAGAGGTTTTTATCCCGGTGCCAGAAAATTGCGTCCTTCCGCACCTGATGCCTGATTCTGTCAGAAGCTTTATTATCTTATTTATCTGTGGCATGTCGCCTTTCCTCCAGGATGCTTCAAGCGCAGAATCTATGAAGAAGACTTCCAGGTTGTCGCTTGAAAATGACTCCAGATACCTGTCAGCAATGCTTATCCACGGCGGTATTTTCAACATATGGGCTATATCCTGCTGATGCAGATTGCCAAGCCATAGGGGGCCTTCGCGTGTGCTTGGGAGATCCGGAGACACAATTTCATGTTTATCAACGGTTGAAATACTGGAAATAAGACGATCCGCAAGCGCTGCACCTGTCCTGAGCCTGAAGAATAGCCTGTAGTAGTGGGAGTTCCAAACCGAGAGCACGGGGACCGCGGCGATGTCCATTGCTGCAGCGTGCCTTATTACAGCGGATATCAGGAGACGGACGCCAGTTTCATGCTTGAAGTTATCGCAGATTATCCTCGCGCCATATCTCCTGTAAGTCTTGGATGGGCTGGACCCTGTCAGGCCTGTAAGATCCGTGGCAGTGATCCCTAGCATGCCGCCGTTTTTTACACTCTTGATTCCATCATACAGGAAAGAAATTGGGCTGCCATATGGGTCAATATCCACATAGTCGAAACGCCTGCTGGCGGCGATCTCCTCGAACCTGCCGTAGATAATTTCCACGTCGGCATCATTGAGCTTTGCATTTTCCTTTATTATGCTCAGAGAACGCTCGTCAGGCTCGGCTATGGTGACTCCAAGGCCGAGCTCTTTCGCAATGCGTATGCCTCTTATTCCAGTGCCGCCGAAACCGTCCAGCACCTTCTGGGGAAGGAACGTGTTCAGCACTGCAATGGTGATGTTTCTGTTGGTCTCCTGTGACCTATTGAAAAAACCTGGTGACTTTTTTCCTGGACCTGTTCCACCCTGATCCAGGCCAGCTCTTATTCTTACCTTTCCCTCAGTGAAGATCAAACGATTCCTTCTTCCCCCTTAAGGACTTTGATGACCTTGAAGGGAAGGATGTTTCTATTAATGGGAGTCAGGTCAAAGACCCTGACGCCTTCCAGGCTCTTTATTTCCTGCAGTACCGGATTCCTCGATTTCTTGTGCAGTGTCACTATGAGGGGCTTATCGGAGTTCAATGTGAGATCGATCTCCTTCTGGACAATCTTTGTGGTATTCTCAAGTTTGCCTATTTCATCTATCACGATGTAATCTGCAACTTCACGGGCCTTGACAAGGCTTGGCGCCACAAATTCTTCGAGTATCCTGGTATCCACCCCGATCTTGTCAATCTTTATTCTTGATATGATGGAACTGTCCGCGAATTTAATTTTCTTCTTGGTGTTGAGATCATATAACGTGTAACCCGTAATCTTGCTGTTTGTGTAAAGTTCACCCATCAGAAGGCCGTGAATAACTGCGCCCTCGTTTTCCAGCATCTCAATAATCTTTTTGACCACTTCGGACTTGATAGACCCAACTGGCCCAGTTATTCCTACCTTGACCGCCATTCAGCTTCCTCCAATATACATAAGAGGATAATCCATTTCATCAACATATTTCAGGTAGGCATCCACAGATTCTGCACCATATCTAATGCGGATGTGTACCCTGAGCATGTCTCCAGAGAGTGTTATATACTTATAAATGCCCTGCCTCTTTTTGACTATGTCCGGATCAATCCTGACCTCGGCATCCTCAACAAAAGGCTGGACTTTCACGCTTTCCTTGATGGCATTTTCCAGGGACGTGACATTGCTCAGGTTGACTGGAACCCCTACGTACTGGTGATATACCGTTCCCAGTTTGATTCCTGCTTCAAATATTGCCCTTTCTCTGTCAGTGCATCGGAAAAAGTGCTTAGCGGGGTCCTGCATTTTCATACTGAATTGCAGCATTATAGATAAATATTTACTGATAAAATTAATTGGAACGTCTGTCTTGCGAGACTGGATCTTAAGGTGAAACCCGCTCTTGAAATAATGGCCTTCCGATTTCAGTGAGCGCGTTAGCGTTGGTAGATCTCTGTTCTCCACGAGCGTATCTTGTGGCGTTTCCCTCCCTGACACAGTCCTGCATTGTGGATATTATTGCGGCTTTGATCTCTCTGTCTATGGTCAGGCTCCAGAGGCACATCCTGTCCGTTAATCCCGGCTCATGTGTTATGTTTCCGCATGCTGAGCATCTTCCGGACATGTTCTTGGGGCGGGTCGGTATTACAACCGCACCTGCGTTTACAGTGACGATTAACGTTCTCCTGTATCTTTAGCACCGGTCAGGGTGACAGTCCGTGGAATGAACCAATGTACGGGAACGGGTATAACCATCTGGCATGCCAATGGATGCATCCTGTGCGTGTTCGATAAGCAGTTTGTCCCGTCCCGCCATGAAATGGGTGGGGGGTTTCCCGCTCACAAGTGCTAAGTACCCTTCGCTCCAGACATCGCCTCAGTGCAGACACCAAAACTGTTAATTATAGTGTATCTATGGCACTCCGTAAAATGGAGCGGAGGGAGACGCCGGAAAGGCAGATCGAGGAGTCAAAAACTTCAACCAGGCCCAGGCTTACAAGCATGATCCCACTTCCAAAGATCACGGTAAGGAACATATACAGGTTTTTCGGGCTGTTTCTGGTGGTACTTGGTCTATCATTCTACGTTGGATGGTCCATAATTTATGGGACGTGGACAGACATAGGCCTGTATTCCTTTGTTGCGCCCGTAGTTGTATTTGGCCTCTTGACTCTTCTCCTGATGCACGAGAAGGACATTGAAGAAGAACGCTCTTCATGAATGACCGATCAGTTCAGCTTCCCTTGTGGTACAGATAATCCTCAATCTTCGTAGCATGCCGTCTCGGTAGAAATAACACTCGGAGTATGGATCTCTTTTCCCTCCTGGCAGGAGGTCTGTCCGCATCTCGCCAAATCTGCTGGAGGTTAGGAAGCTTATTCCGTTCCTCTGCCTGTCTTTGTTCCTGAAAATGAAGTTCATACTGCTGTTTGAAAGCATGGATTTTCCCTCTGACGTTCCCGTGAAATCTTCCAGGTTCTGACTTATGCTTATCACTGAAGCATTGTAGTGACGTGAACTCCTGTAGATTGCGTCCAGGTAGCTGGTTGTCCGGGCGGATTTGAAGTATGTATGTGCCTCGTCTATGAGAATGATCTTCCTCGCTCCATTACCTGACCTGAGAAACCTGTTTGTGATATCAATGGTTGCCTCAAGCAGGTCCGACCTTCGCTCCATTTCGTCAGGAGACTGCCTGATTATGTTCAATCTGCTGAACGAAGCCTTGTCTATGATCTTCCCGTTTGCGGAAATCAGGTCTTCCTCTCCTATGACTGTGGAGGATTGAGAAAACAGTCCCGATCCATATTCTCCCATCGGGTCTATGACCAGAACGCTTTCTGCCATACCTGTCAGAAGCGCTCGCATCAGCAGTAGTTTTGAGAAGAATGATTTTCCGCTGCCTGTCTCTCCAACCACAACCGAGTTGTAGGAATTCCCTCCAAACGGGTCGGCGAATACCGGCTTCTCGCTTTCTGCATCTATCCCCAGCAGTAGACCGCTCCTGGGTGGATTACTCTCATAGTACAGGGGGATTATGGAGGATACGGATCTGCTGTCCATGATGTATCTTGAACCATGGCTACCAAGGGGGTTGACGAGCTTTCCGACCCTGCGCCTTGAAATCACAGGTTCGTGTGTCAGGTCAAAACCAAGCAGGGACATTGCACGGGCGAACCTCCGGAGGTTTCCATTGAGATCTGCGGGGTGAGATCCTGAAACAACAAATGTCATCGACACCTGAAAGAGTGCGTCGCCATCCCGTGTGACCCTCATGCTGAGAAGCTCGAGTGAACGCAGCTGGATTTCCAGCTTATTTTTCAGTGGTCTGTTGCTTTCCGAGGTCAGGCGCTGATCCGAAATCCTGTCCGCGCCAATTCTCTTGAGTATGGATCTAGCCTTCACGTCAGGATATCTTTTCATCACCACCCTAGTGTATACTGGAAAACTTAGCCCGTCGATGAGTTCATAGATCATCTTGATACGGTTTTCTGCCACGTTATTCAGCGAGAGAAATGCATAATGCTTCTTTCCCGATAGATAGTACCGCCTGACGTGAAAGACAGTGGAACGTTCCCTTCCGTGATCCCCGTGCAAATGATCCATTGTTTCACTCCAGGAAACTGAGGCACTCCAGAGTCTCCTCTTCTCCCGGATCCCTGCAGGCAAAGCCATAGCTCTCCAGGTAGCGTCTGACACCTGCGGTCTCGTTTTCCAGGGTGGTCTGATTCACCTCATGTCCGGTAAGTATCACGTATGCCGACTGATAAAAACTGCCTCTGCATGCGTGTGCTACAAGATTCTCATAATCCTCCAGCTGATTGATATTCCCACCACCCGAAAACGCAGGTAGAGGAACTCTGCTTGAGTCCACCGGGATGCTAAGAAAGATCGCATCTGTACCCATGGAATTGAACGTTTTCTCCATCAGTGTAATGGCTGAGGCCCTCTCTGAGTCTCCAAGCCTCAAAATGGATCTCTGAGCAATGCCTGTGATGGAAAGCAATCTTCCATGGAAGGCGATTATGCAGTTCCTTGATGTGATTCTTGAATAATGTGTGTGAATCTCGGCTCTCTTTGGGGCGGTGTGATATACGACCGCCCTAAGCACTGCTGAATACAGCGGGGTGTCATCCCTGGAGATCAGGACCAGCGGAAAGACCATCACTGTAAAGAGAATTGCTGCAAAATAGCTAATTTCCATCAGCACCGAGGAGATGCACACCGTTAGGACGACCATCACGACCCTCTCATAGGACATCCCAAGTATCCTGCTCCCATAGTCAAGAACGTTTGATGGAAACGGTGTATCTTCTGTCACGGGTTAATCCCCACTCCTGTACGCAAGTTCACTTGCGTACACCTTGCTCCAGTCCAGCGGTGTTTCAGGAGACGTATATGGTCCGCTGAGTCCCTTCATTTCATGCGACAATCGGAAACCTGTCAGGCTTGAGAGTGCTGATGTTGCATCCCCGGCCTTGGTCACCGCACTGAAGGCTCCGGAGAAACCTGAAACTCTTGATGCAACGTTTTCAGCTGAGATTCCCTCAAACATTGAACCCAAGATGGAGGAGTAAAAAATCCTGCTATTGCTCATGAGAATTAACGGAAGAGCGGAACTGAGGAACAGAAGAGCCAGCTGCAGGGGAAAATCCCCCTGGAAAAAGCTCATGGCCTCAAGGACTACCAGGACGAAGAATGGGAGGATGGAAAGTTCAGCAAACATTTTCCACATCGCAACCGCATATTTTTCTGTCTTCTGGAAGGCAAACATGATGGAGAACAGAGGCAGCACCAGTATCATGAAGATCAGGATTGCCTGGCGGATCTCCAGGGTTCCCAGGAGTGCTATGATAGAGAAGAACAGTGCCGAAAGAAAGAGAAACGTTATGATCGATGAGGCGCTGCCTGCCGGACCCTGTACCTGGGATCCATAGTCGAGAATGCCCGTAAGGTTGTACCAGTCTGTTCCACTGCCGTTCCATACCACTGAAAATGCGGCAAATGAAGCGGAAAGAATCACCCTGCAGATCTGGATCGAAAATAGGGATACTGTGAGCGCAAGCAGGTACCTGATCATCAGGTTCGCCGGGGAAGTGGGACTACCCAGCGAGTTGGATACAAGCATGTATATGGAAAGGATGATTATGGCAAGCCCTGCAGCATATACGTATATGCTTGAAGTCAGGAATCCATAGAACTGTAAGATGCCTGTGTTTCCTTCTATGAGCATCTCATAGGCGTACTTGGGAGCAAGCCCGTAAGTAACCACCACGTTCCAGAGCAAGGAAGCGGAAGCAATGTAAGCGCCATCGAAGAAAGAAATAATGTCGCCAATGATGGAGGCGACCTCCGATGCCAGCAGGATTCACGACCCCGTTGCCAGGTAAAGGAATATGGTATAGAGCGTCCCGGACATGGCGAGAACATAAATCACTGTGCCTATGAAAGCATTCTTTAGCCTCAGTTTCGCGGAATAGCGCTTGTCCTCGTCGTCGCTGAAGAAATTCAGTGCTATGGGGATCCAGAGTATGGCTATGAGAATGGCCGATACAGATGCGACAACCTCGTACACCCGATCCATAATCTGGGCGATCTGGGTAGAATTTGCCGAGGTTGTCATTATTGCAATTAGTGTACTAAATGACATTTCGGCGAAATAGTATCTGTTTATTTAAAATGTCATTTTCTTCTTTCTTTCCCTGACCTGCTCAAGAAGTTTTTTCCTGTTTCTGCTTCTCTCCTCTCCCTCCTTCCATCTGGCCTTTTCCTCATCGGTCTCCACAATGAGTCCAGGTACTGGCGTGGGTTTCCTGTTCTCATCGATGGCCACGTATGTCAGATGTGCAGAGGTGGTAAACCGTAGCTGCCCCGACAGTGTATCCTCTGAAAAAACGCTGATCTCAACTTCCATGGTCTCTCTGGTAACGTAGGTGATCCTGCCGTCCAAGTGCACTATGTCTCCGAGGTTTATGGGAGACAGGAAAAACATGCTGTCAACACTCCCTGTCACACACTGTTTTCTGGCATGTTTGGCTGCGATTATTGACGCGACGTTATCAATCCATTCCATGAGCTTTCCTCCGTAGAGGCCGTTCAGTACATTGGTATCTTCCGGCAGGACCATTCTGTGCAGACTCACCTGCGATTCGCTGGCTCTCTTTTTCTCCATAGAGCAATAATGCAGACTGGCTCTTAAGTTATCTATTCCTTCCTGCGCCACATACTTATGGAAAGCTTTACGGGGATGATGACCCATGCTATTGCGGAAAGCATTGCAATTATGATTAAATTTGAACCGAGTATCGACTGGCTAACGGAAAAACTGTTTCCGATATATGATGGGAAAAGTGCCGGAATTTCAGCATAGTAAGCGAACGGCAGGAGCCCATTCGAAAGATTTGCAGGGTCTGCAGCAGACAGGATAGATAACGCCGTGACTGCAGGTCCCTTAACCATGACATAGCCACCATTTGAGTATTGAGCGGAGGCCGTAAGGGCAAGTGAAACGACGATGCTTACCCCAATGATCAGGAAAATGGCAGAAATCAAACCAGCCACAAATACCATGTTCTTGCTCAGCCTCAGAGTTGAAATAAGGAACATCAAGGACATTAATGCGCTGGATGCCACTGCAGATACCAGTGCATAGATGGCAAATGGCAGCGGACTGCCATAATATCCGGTCCTGACAGTGAGTACAGCAAAAGAGGCTGTCATGAGTATCATGTACAGGACAGTCAAACCCACCGCACCTGATGCATATCTGGTGAGCACTATCTCCCGTCTTGTCACGGGCCTGACCAGAACGGAGTCCATGGTCCCCTCAGCCACCTCCCTGCCAAATACTACATAACCGGCCATGACCCCTGACAATGGAATCATGAAGGCGAGGAAGGTATCAGGCGATTCCTGGCTGAAATCCTTGAACATCTGCAGAGAGCCTGATGGAGATATGGTTGCAGAATCCTGGGAATATCCCTGCGGGCCATAGTTAAGAAATCCCTGTACACAGCCAAGTTTCGCCACTGGTATGGATATAACCTGGATTGGGTCCGAGAAATTATAGGTCTGATAGAAATCCCCGTTCGGCGTTTTGAGAACACCGGTCTCCACCTGGGTGTTGATGGACTTCCTGTGGAAATTTACCACGAGAAAGTGATCCACCGAATCTCCACCTCCAGGGAATATCTGGTCGATCACCACTCCTGGATTCGGCGACGAAACAGGGACCGGGTCAACGGTTCCGTTGAACGTTCCACCCGGGCATATGACTGAATACTTCTCCACGGGGTTGTACTCATATTGAGACAGATAGGTTGCCCTGAAGAAGAGAGAATAATTTGCATATCCATTTGCCGCCGTTATGGCATTATCTCCAGTTTCTATCATCTGCGCTGAAAAATATAGAGATATTTTCGCCCCTCCAACCGGATTTCCATTCTCATAGGCCAGATAGTTCATGAGATATATGGAGTCGTTCTGAAGGTAAAAGCCTGAAATTAATACAGGACGGTGCTCTGCAACGACGTTGCTTACGCTTGGCGTCAGAGCCAGGAGTACACCCAGCAGCAGGAACAGGGAAACAGCAACTGCGGTCCCCCTCTTACGCGACTGGTGGAAAAGCTCAGCTTTGAGTCTTTTGATCCACTTTCTCAATGAGTCGTAAAAACGCATTTTCGAGACTTCCATTTTCCCTAGAAATCGACGATACCCTGTAACCGCGGCGTATCAGTTCAGCATTGAGTTCTGGGGCATCAATGTTGGCGTCCCTTATCCTGAAATTTCTTCCCACTGCCGAGACCTTCCCATACTCCGTGAGCACTCTCTCAGTATCCTCCCCGGGGTTTTCAATCCTTACGGTCAGGTCATTTCCTCCATGCGCATACATGTCCTCCGGGAGTAACTCGCCGATTATCCTCCCCCTGTGAATCACAACCATCCGGTCAGCAATGCCCTCAAGCTCTGCGAGGGCATGGGTGGAAAGCAGTATGCTGCAGCCATCCTTCCGCATCTCCAGTATGATTTCGCGGATCATCTTCATTCCTGCGGGGTCAAGTCCATTGAGGACTTCGTCAAAAATAATGTTTCGCGGGCTATTTACAAGTGACGCAGCTATGGCAAACCTCTTTGCCATCCCCAGTGAGAATTTTCCCAGCCTCCTATCACGTTCTTCCAAGAGTCCGACCTTGCGGAGCAGTGAATTTGAAAGATCTCTCCGGTCCCACGTCCCCTGGGAGTAAAAACTGGCCATGTACTCCAGGAGATCACCTGCTCTTGACCCCGGATCAAAATAAGACTGATCGGGAACAAGGCCCAACTTCTCTGATGCCAGAGGTTTTTCACGCCTCAGGTCCAGGCCATCAACGATTATGTTCCCGGAATCTGGCTCAAGAAGACCAGCCATGATTCGTATGGTGGTGGTTTTTCCGGCACCATTGAGACCGATAAACCCAGTCACACGGCCATCCGCTGAGGTTATGGAGACGCCATCGACCGCAGGCCTTTCACTCTTTCTGAAGGTCTTTGTTACAGATTCCGTCGCTATCGTGCTTACACAAATTGGCCCATGGATATATATTATTTCAGTCCAATCGTTTGACCGGGTCTTTCCGCGGGTAAAAACAAAATAACGCCTTTCACATTTGACAGAGAATGAGCTTGAAGGAACAGAAGCAGCATGCTGCCGCTGAGGCGGCCAAATTTATTCATGACAATATGGTTGTTGGCCTGGGAACTGGTTCCACCGTGGCACATCTTCTGGACATGCTCCCGGATATGCTAAGCGATCTCAGTCATGTAAAGTGGGTTGCGACTTCTGCAGAAACAGAGATAAAATGTTCCGACCTTGGGATCATCACGATGTCTGATGTGGATGTGCCCATAGACCTGGATATCGACGGGGCAGACGAAGCTGACCTGAAGGGGAACCTGATAAAGGGCGGAGGTGGTGCCCTCCTCAGGGAGAAGGTTGTTGCTAGGAACAGCAGGAGGGTCGTCATAATTGTGGATTCCGGGAAACTGAAAAGGGACGGCCTCGGTGATTTTGGAGTCCCGGTGGCGATAAGCCCGCACCTCATGACGCTGACTGTGAGGAACATTGAATTGCTTGGCGCGAAGTGCGCTCCGAGGGGGAACGGCAGATACAGAACAGATGACGGGAATGCCATTGTGGATTGCCACTTCGGGAAGATCAGTAACCCTGAACTCCTTGAAGCCAGGATTAAGCTGATACCTGGCGTGGCCGAGGTTGGAATATTCCATAACCTCTGTAACACGCTCATCGTGGGAAACGACATGGGGACTGACATTTACGAGATTGAGCGGAAGACGCCCGGCTATCGCAATTGACAGCCGGTACCTTAAAATAAATTATTTCTGGAATGACTTGAGTTCTGAGATGGTCTGGTTTATCTCTGCAATCTTGTTGCTGAGGTCCAGGATGATCTCCTCCAGGATTGCATTAAAGTCCTTGGAAAGTTTATATCCATGAATAGGCCTGCCCTTTCCTTCCTTTTTCATGTTACGCTTGTTGATCCAGCCCTTTCTCCTCAGCCACTGCATAGCAATGGAGACCTCAGGCTGTCTGAGACCTGTTTCCCGCTCTATCTCAACACTGGTTATCTCTCCTTTGTCCCTGATATACACAAGCGTAAATGCAGCGCTGCGTGGAACATCCGAGATTATCAGGAACTTGGCAAGCTTGTTGCTTTCGTCAGAAATTGCCATTATTATCTATTCAAGATATATTGATAATATAAATATTTATGGTAATATAAATGGTTTCTCTTTGATCGTGAATTTCAGGACTTTGCCAGCGCTTCCAGCTTGCTTATGACGGTGTAGAGCAGTGTTCTGCCCAGCTGTGGCACATTCGGGTCGTTGGTAAGCTCATCCAGCCTTGAAATCACAGTGGCACATCTCAGGTCGAGACTCTCGTTTTGCTTTCCCAGTGTTGATTTTGAGTCTATAGCCTGTTTCCTTATATTCTTTGGAACCGAAGTGTCCTGCGAGAGCTCATCAAGCAGGTAAACGACCTCTTCATACAACTGTTTATTCATATTCAATTACCTCTCCATGATTGTACCGGTATCCTTAACTGTAGAAAGGACCATCATTGTCTTTGACTCCCTCACACCAGGAAGCTTGCTCATCTCTTCGACAAGGAACTCCTGCAGGTTCCAGAACTCAGGAAATCTCACCTTTATGACCACGTCAAAGTCTCCGGTCACTATGAACACATCCTCGACTCCACGATGTGCGGAAAGGTTCTTTGCAACCTGATCCACCTTGTTGACGTCTGTTTTGATTCCCACAAGTGCAGTGACAATCTTTCCTTCATAGTACTTTTTGATCGTAGCCGATACCGTGGTCAATTCGCGGTCTTCACTCTGATTCACTGCCCTCCCCATATTTTCCAACCTCCACTGTAAAATAGACGTGTGTGAGGATAGTAAATGACAAGGTATTATAAAAGCAATCCACAGCGCGATTCCTTTCACGTGTTGCGCATTTCCCGCAGAGCTTGTTTCATTACCCCGAGATAACGGGTTGAACCGGACTCATTGGATACTTGAGTCTAATGGGCTGGAGCCCTTGTGTAGGCAAAATTATTTATGGAGTTGTAAATAACCTGAAGTTCCCGGCTTAGCTCAGTTGGTAGAGCGGCGGACTGTAGAGGAATATCCACTAATGGAATACCGCCGTAATCCGCAGGTCTCTGGTTCAAATCCGGAAGCCGGGATAACCACGTCCTTGATTCAGATTGTGATGTCGTTGTTTGCGTACCTGTAGCCTACAGAAATGAATCCGGTATGCCCGACTCCCTTGCTGTCCGGTCTCGTTGCATCCTTTCTTACAATGAGATTCCTGCGGGTCAGTTCCATGCTTACATGATGGAAAATGTTGTTTTCCCCCATCGACACCACAGCCTTCTCCACCTGATTGAAATTGGGAGAATATGTAACAAGCGTGCCCCCCTTTTTTAACAGCCTGGAAGAGGCCTTCATTGCGTTCCACGGATCAGGGATGTCTAGAAACACGGCATCGTACCTGTCAGCATCATCGAAGTTCCTGATATCTCCGATGATGTATTCGTGCCCCCTGTCTATACCGAATCTGTCAAGGTTTTTTCTGGCAATCTGGATGTTATCGCTGTTTATGTCTATGGACTTCAGTATACCCTCCTCTCCTATCTCCCAGAGTATGAAGGCAGAGAGGATTCCTGAGCCCACTCCTGATTCTATGACCCTGGAACCTCCTGTTATGCCTGAAAACGAAACCATCACCGATGCATCGTGTGGAAGTATCACCTGCGGTCCGCGCTCAGCTATCGCGGACGCAAAGGCTGGTCTGAAAGGAACAGAGATAAACTGCCTGTTCTTTATATGGAACATGTCGCCGGTATCCAGCACCTGGCCTGCCCGAAGTTTATAAGAACTGCCGCCGACGCTAAAGGTTGCACTTTCAGTATCGTGGATGCCACTTTCCTCCTTCCCTTGAATGGTATTCATGCTCATAGCTATGGGTAGTCTATATTGATTACTTGCTGTGCATCCCGTGAAGAAAATGTTACTCTGAATACTCTGTTTCCAGGCCGGTTCTGAGCCATTTCTGGATCCCGCCGTCAATGGAAAACACGTTGGTTATCCCATTATCCATCAGGTACTGGCAGGCATAATAGCTCCGGTGTCCACTGTTGCAGATCACTGCAATTTCTTTGTCACGGTGCTTCCTCAATTCATCCAGACGGTCAGGTATATCCATCATGGGAATGAGTACCGATCCCTTTACATGGCCGGTATTGCTCTCAAATTCCCACGGCTCGCGCACATCGAGGAACAGAACATTCTCCTCCCCTTTCTCGTTCATCAGGTCCGCAACTTCGAGAGGAGTTAGTATCCTAACGCTTCCATCATTCTTGGTGCCCATTCAGTCCATCCTACAGGACGACCCATAATTAAGAATTATCGTGAGAGTTCAAGAAATGTTAATGCAGATAATCCGATGCTGTGGCATGTATAATATCTCCGTTATAGGCGGTGGGGACATCGACGAAAGTACCTGCAAAATTGCTTACAGGGTTGGGGAGTTGCTGGCAAAGAATGGCGTCACGATTGTCTGTGGAGGACTTACTGGCGTAATGGAATGCGTATCGCGTGGCGCCTCTGATGCAGGCGGGATGGCCATTGGAATTCTGCCAGGGAGCAGGGTGGAGGAAGGCAACAGATACCTTTCAGCGAGACTTCCAACGGGCATAGGATATGCGAGAGATTTTCTGGTCGTTAGAATGGGAGAGGCAGTTATAGCCATAGACGGCGCCTCAGGCACGCATACTGAGGCATACTTTGCCCTTTCCGAGAGAAAGTCCCTGATATGCATGGGTGACCTGTCGGTCAGGAGGGAAAAAGAAACTGACGGGAAGCTTTTCAGAGTCACAACCCCTGAGGAGGCCGTAGACATTGCACTCAAAGAGGCAAAGATTTACAGGGAATCATCCGGATGAACTGAAACCGTTTTCCTCTTCAGGTAGTCTGTGTTTGTGTAGCGCGCATCTATTCCCATCCGGATAAGTATATTGGCGCCCGCTGCACTCTGGAGGCCTTTGCTGCAGTAAAGTATGACTCCCTTTGAATCCTTAAGGGCACTGCCCATGGACCGGAGATCCGACAACCTTGCGTTTATAGCTCCGGGGAAGTGCCATTTTCTGTATTCTTCTGCATTTCTGAGATCCAGAATGGTCTCGCCGCCCTTGGGTTCAGTAAGTCTTGTATCCCTGCCCTCTATGGATTGCAGGTGATCCCTGATCTGAGATCCCTTTAACTTCAGCGTCTTTTCCAGCATTTTATTGATAAGTTCTTCGGAGACGTCCTCTGATTCCAGCTCTTCCTCTGTAATCCTTGTGATGGGCTCAGCAGAAAATATGGCGCAGAATTCTCCCAGGCTCGTTTCCGGGAACGCTCCAATTTTCCTGCACATTTCTGTTATCTCATCTTTGTCCATACCCACAAGTGGCCTGAGGATGTTGTGGTGCACTGACCTGCTTAAAGCAAAGAGGTTTTCTGCAGTCTGGGACGACACCTGGCCCATGGACTCCCCCGTCACGATGCCGAAATATCCCGCGTTTGTGGCAATCTTCTCGGCCAGCCTGTAAAGTATCTTCTTAAATGTCACATTGGGGAACCGGAACGTCCTGCCGTCGGTCAGCCTTTCAACCGCGTCGGAACCATCCACTACGTATACCATTGGGTCCAGTCCAAAATACCAGTTTTCATAGAGTCCCGCGAACTGCCTCAGAAACTGTGCAGTGTCCACTGGATGGGCCAGTGCTATGAAGATGGCATCCACCGGACACCCTCTCCTAAGCATCATCCATGCCGCGACGGGGGAGTCTATCCCTCCTGACATGAGGGAAACCAGCTTACCTTCGCTTCCAAGCGGGAGACCGCCTGGTCCCGGTCTAATGGTAGAATAGAAGAAGGATCTGTTGTCCCTTACCTCCACATGACAGACAAATTCCGGGTTGCCCAGATCGACGCCAGCTGAGCCATCATATAGGGCACTGCCTATCTCCTCCTCCAATTCCTTGGACGTGAAGTTATGAGAACCGCTTCTCCTAACTTTCACGGCAAACTTCCTACCCTTCACACCCTCTGAAAATAACTCCACAGCCCTTCCCGTGATCTCTTCGCTTGTATTGAAATCCATATAAACGGCATTTGAAACGGATTTGACTCCGAAAACCCTTGATACAGCATCTTCCACCTCTTCCGGAGGACCGCTGCTCCAGAGAAATATCCGTCCTGGCTCCCTTGTAAAGGAAAAGTCAAGCCCTCTTGATGCAAGCGAGACCTTCAGGTTTGAGATGAGCTTCCTTTCCATAAGGGACCTTGCATGGGGGCCCTTGAGCCCAATCTCGGAATACCTGACTATATACACGGGGATGGATTTCATTGAGGTTATAAAATGTGTCATGGTTAACTCGGCGCCAGTTTACTGTCAGTAAGTTTTTTCTATAGGTTCTATATCGGCTCGTGATCTTGATGCAGGAAATGATTTGCAACATTGAATTCTCCAAGGAAGATGATGACTTTGTGGCCAAGCTGAGAACCGATATCGGTGGTCTCAGAGAATTCAGGAACCCTGCATTTGAAGAAGTGCTCAACGAGGTCATGCTGGAACTGGAAGAAGAGTTCCTCTAGAAACCATCTTGATCGTCGTCAGCATAAACTGGATTTCCCTGATCATGATTGTACCAAAATACAGATATTTTGACTGAGGATGGTTTTGCGTGGACAGGATCGTTGTCGCTATCACGATTTTCATGTTCGTGTTCCTTGCGGCTGCTCCTGCTGTTACGCAGGCCCAGCCGGGAGCAGGTACCGCCTCGTTGGTCCTTGGCCGGTATCCTGGGATTAGTGCAAACCTGTCCAGCGGGATCCAGATCGACATGAAGACTGTGGGGCTCATACTTGTCATAAACTACACCGACGAAGCGGTTTTCGGGCCATCCTACGTTCCGGCGCTTATTCCATACATATCCAACTTCAGCAATGAATCCTGGGGGTTTGTGTCAGGTAATGGCAGCAGGGAATACACGTACTCTGCAAACATCACATTCAGGCAGGCTGGCCCGGGACTTGCAGAGGCTCTCTCGGGTCAGCTGGTGGGGAACCTGAGTTTCTTCAATGAGGAGAATACCATCAAAGCCCATATCCCGATGCAGTTCCAGGCAAAAGTCTACGTTAATATATCAAAGACGGCAGTTTCTTCCCAACGTATGTCCATATCTGGCGCAGCGGGAAACTACACCTATGACAACCTCTCCAGTTCCACGGTCGGCATAAACTTCAACGTGATATTCAACCAGCCAATAGGCTATAATGGCTCTCTGATACTTATCCAGAAGCTGGGGGTGGTGGCGTCAGGACCTCTGACGTCAGAAGACTTCAGGGCAAAGCTCGAGCGGGGAGGTGCCGAGAACCGCGGCTTCTCTGTGGGTAATGGAGGGCTGGAAAAGGCCATGGCATACTACTGGTGGAAGGGGACTTATGCGGTGAACGGCGTGTCCCAAAACCTGAGCTATGCGACTAAGATGCAGGACAATGCGGTCTTCGTTGCCTACTTCTATAACTTCAGTACCGGGAATTCAGTTTTCTATCAGGACCCGTACCTGACAATCCCTGGCCTCAACCTTAGCAATGTCAATATCATCGGGCCGGCAAATGAAGTTATCCAGTTCATCGTGCTTCATTCCGAACTCATCGCTTCCGGTCTTGTGATAGGTATTTTGCTCATAGCCGCCCCCTATGCTGTGTACAGGAAGCGCAGAATCACCTAATCCAGCAGATCCAGGAGGGAGAAGGCCAGTGACTCCACGAAACTCATCTTGTACCTTCGCAGGAATAAGAGGACCTCGTCCCTGTTTCTCAGCCTGACAGATGTCTGTTGACCTTTACCAAACTCCTCCAGTATTCCATCCTTCAGCATGGCCTTCAAAGCGGCGTTTATTTTCTCGTTCTTCAGGTCACGATCCGTGATCTCCCTGAAGTCATTCCTGATGAGGTGGGTGATTATTTCACGGGAAAACCTGTTCCTGAGGTGAAATGCCAGGCTCCGCTCCCTTATTGTGCCCGTTTCATTGGAGAAAAACCTTACCAGTTTCCCGTCACGGCGGGAGACGATCCTCCCGCTCTTCTCCAGCTGGTAGAGATGGTATTCCAACTGTCCCACTGCCAGCCCTGTCTTTCTCTGCAGTTCCCTGAAGTGCAACCCAGGGTTCTTGGAAACCGAATCAAGAAGCATCTCCTTTGTTTGGTTGATCTCTTTCAACTATGACAGGCCCCTCATGATCCCTGCGTAAAACAACAGGAGTATCACAATCAGAACCAGCTCTACGGTAGAACTGAAAGGCACGGAGATTACTGTGAAGTAATCGGCTATGAATATTGCATCCATTATCAGTATGACCACAAAGCTCGCTAAAAGATATTTTACAAGCCCGACTCCTGACTTCCTGTATGCCCTTACGGAAATGACAAGGAGAAACAGGGACAGAACCAGTATCAGACCAAGGACAATACCATAGACGTAACCCGCCAGAATATCAGTGGAGAACATTTTGCCTTCCAACCAGACGCATAAATAGATTTCGACTTAAGTATTTATGCGAATTATCTACATGAAGCGAGATACGGGATCATCGCCTCTTCACCTTCATTAATTGAAAAATAATAAATAAACAATAAAAATATAACCTCGATGGAGCTACGCAGCAAGATCGAGGCACTGCTCTACGCCAGTGAAACGCCGCTCAGCTCGGCGGAAATCGCAGAGATCGCAGGTGCAAGCACCGCGGATGTATACAGGGAAATCAGGAGACTCTCCAGATCCTATGATTCAGCCTCCTCGGCGCTGGAAGTCAGAAAAGTCGGAAACAGGTATAAACTGCAGCTCAGGGAAGCTTACCTGGATCTCGTTGTCCCCGTTTCCCAGCCTGAGTTCAGGAATGATGAACTGATGCTGCTGGGTTTCGTCGCGGCACATCCTTCCTGCAAGCGGGGCGATCTCAGGACAAACTTTGGCGCGGACTTTGATTCGACCGTGGACAAGTTCATCAAAAGGGGTTTTCTCTCTTCGGAGCGTTACCGCAATACCGAGCTTTTCACGGTGACAAAAAAATTCTACAGGTACTTCAATATCACGGACAGGCAAGTTGAGGATTACCTCAAGAGCACAGAAAAGGTGGAGGAATGACGAAAGTCCTGCTGGTTGGTGGTGGTGGAAGGGAGGATGCCATCTGCCGTGCCATGGTGAGATCTGAGGCATCGGTCTATGCCGTCCTCAAGAACGAAAACCCGTCAATCCTCAGGTTGAGCACTGATCACAGGATCATGGACGAAACCGATCATGATAAGATCCTTGCATTTGCCAGGGAATCTGGAGTGGAGCTAGCTTTCATTGGTCCGGATCCTGTTCTCAACACCCCGCTGGTTGACAGGCTTTGGCAGAGCGGGATTCCTGTTGCATCCCCGTCCCTGAGCGCGGCAAGAATCGAGACCTCCAAAGAATACATGAGATCACTTCTTGCAAGACATGGGATCAGTGGAAACATTGCATCAAGGACATTTACCGATCCCGAGGAGCTTTCCTCTTACGTTAGGGACCTTGAGCACGAGTTTGTTGTCAAACCTTTGGGACTGACGGGCGGAAAGGGGGTCAGGGTAATGGGGGATCATTTTCAGAATCCTGCGGAGGGGCTTGCATATGCAAAGGACATCCTGGATCATGACGGTAAAGTACTCATCGAGGATAAGGTACAGGGTGAGGAATTCTCACTTCAGGTATTCACCGATGGAAGCCATGTCGCTCCCATGCCCATTGCCCAGGATTACAAAAGGGCTTATGAGGGTGATACGGGGCCAAACACTGGCGGGATGGGTGCCATCACTGATGCCGATCTTTCTCTTCCTTTCCTGAGGGCAGGAATACGGGAGAATGCCCTGGGCATCATGCGGCATATTATAAGGGCAATGAAGGAAGAAGGGAACCAGTTCCGTGGGATCATGTATGGCCAGTTCATGCAAACCAGAAGTGACCTGAGGGTCATCGAGGTAAATGCCAGGTTTGCAGATCCTGAAGGAATAAACGTGCTCCATATCCTCTACGATGACCTGCTGGAAATACTGTTCGGCATTGCAGAAGGGGACCTGAGGACGTACGTCAATTTCAATCCACTTTCCACTGCGTTGAAGTACATAGTACCGGTGGGTTACGGTTCAAAGCCGGAGCCTGGGATGCTTGAGGTCGGGGACCTGGATTATCCCAATGTCTCCGTGTATTATGCAGCGGTATCCGGTTCAATTTCCAGTGTGAAGATGACCTCATCCCGATCTCTCGCTATGATCGCGACGGGGCAAAGCATTGAGGAGGCCTCGGATGCTGTTGAACGTTCCATGTCCTGTATCAGGGGTAACTTCTACCACAGAAGGGACATAGGAAGCAGGGAACTGATGAAAAAGAAAATTGAGAGTGCAGGGATAAGCACATGATCTACTCATTCCATGGAGGCATATCCAAACACTCTGGGTGAGGCTGTGGGGCTAGCGATTGCTACTCTCCTGCGCAACACAGGTACTGGGCGGTCCAGCACAACGGTAGAACCTCGGATTGAACCTCTCTGGTAGCGCATGAAGTCAGAGATGAAAACCTCCATCCCGTCCTGTGTCTTGGTCTTCAGAGATGGGTGAACGCTGACCGCAGATGCGATGCTTTCCGTAGACGGTATCTTGGAGGCGCTAAGTACAGACCCACGGAACACATGCTCAAGATCAGCGTTCTTAAGGGCAAGGCCGACTCTAGATCCGGTCTCTGCCTCATCGAAATCTATGTCCTGCATCTGTATTGATCGCACCTGAACGTCAGGTCCTCCGCCGGTGTTATGGAGGTCCTGATGCTTCTTCACCGTGCCGGACATTACGAAACCCAGGGCCACAAGACCAACACTTTTCACCAGGAAACTATGATCAACGATGACCTGAGTCCCATCGGCATCATGGGCTCCATAATATCCCCAGATCTGATCAGCAAGTTCCACTGGGCTACCGCTGAAGAAGGATGCATCGCCTATTCCGGTCTGGGAGACCAGCCTCTTCAGCAACGCCACATCCGTCGCATCGTCTGTCACAAATATAGCCTTGCTCTTTCCCATTAGATCGGAGGCAATGAGAACCTCGCCGAACTCACGGTCAATCTTTCTGGCAGAGATCACTGCCACATCTGCGGGAAATAGGCTATCTGTGAGGGGCGATATCTTGTCCGGATACCTTATGGGCTCTATGAGCGTTATGACGCCGTTGTCGTCCTTCCTGTTGTACAGTGCAATGTCGCTTTCAGTTCCCTTCTTCGATATGCTCTTTACTATGTCCTGACAGTTATACATGAACACGTTTATGCTTTTCAACTGTTGACCTCCTTTGCCCTTGAAGCAGCTATTGCCTGGTTGCAAACAAGCGATACAAAGTCTTCGCCTGAATCAGGCATTTTGGTTCTCATATATTCCATTCCCCGTTTCCTGACCTCTGACCCGAACTCGGTGTCCAGGTCATAGAGAATCTCCATGTGCTCATAGCAGAATCCCACAGGTACCGCAAGAAGACGGCTGAATCCATGGGAGTTCTCCAGAACCGACCAGACAGAGGGCTCAAGCCATCTTGATCCGTACTTTCCCCTGCTCTGATAACCATAACCATAAGACCTGATTCCAAGTTCGGATGCTATGGCTGCCGCAGATGCCCTGAAGCTTTCATCATATGCATGCTCCTCTCCCTGCGAGAGCGGCAGGCTGTGTGCTGTGAACAGCACCAGAGTGCCATTACGGCTCCAGTTGCTGTCTGCCTTCAGGAGCCTGACCCACATGTCCGTGAACATGGCGTTTTCACCAAAACCGTTGAGAAAGGTGATGTCCGCAAAATTGCCTGCAGATTCAACAGATTCCTCTAAGGGGATCATATAGGATTTCTCCACGTTCTTGGACGGAAAAGGAAACAGAGGGAGCGCTATGACGTGCTCTATTCCATCCCGCTTCATATCTTCCACCGCGTCCTTCAGCCAGGGCTTCCAGTGCTTGTTTCCAAGATAAGTCTGAATACCCGTTGTTAGAAGTGCTGATCGGACCGCATCAAAGAGCTTCCTGATGATTTGATTTGATGGGGAGCGTCCGTTTACCATTGAGTACTTTCTGCTATTTTCCGCAACGGCATATTTTGGGACAGGCCTGCCTTCATAGATACCTTCGAGATACGGCACCACTTCACTCATCGATCCCGGGCTTCCGTAAGCCATGAGGAGGAGGCCTTCCTTCATCTAACGGGAATAGGAGTGAACGATATTAACTATATCTCTGAGCGTACCGGGGTCGGTCCCGGGAAGCACACCGTGCCCCAGATTGAAAATGTAGCCGTCCTGATCAAGCATCGAATCCACAATGCGCCTTGTCTCAGTTTCGCATGCCTGTGATCCGGACTGAGAAAGCACCGGATCAAGGTTTCCCTGAAGCCCGGTGCCGCTTCTTACCACACCGATCAGCGAGGAGAGATCGCTCCTCCAGTCCATGCTCAGGAATGTGGCTCCCAGTTCCTTCAACTGATCAACCAGATGCCATGATGACGTTGAGAAGTATATGCTTCTTGAGCTACCAAGTTCAGTAAAGATGTCGGAAAGAAAGTTCTCCCTGTATTGTTGAAACTGATCCCTGGACATGGATCCAGCCCAACTGTCAAAGATCTGGACCACATCACATCCAGCGGAAATCTGGCTTTTCAACAGCAGGATCATCGCATCGGTGACATGTCTCAAGATCCTCCTGTATACGTCGGGTTTTCTATACATCAACGACCTCGTTGCTGCAAGGTCCCCATCCGATTCGCCCTTTATGAGGTAAGAGGCCACTGTCACGGGTCCTCCGCAGAACCCGATCAATGGTGTGGAAGGATGCCTTGATTTGAACAACCTGACGGCTTCGACAGGCAGATATGGATCCGCTGCGGGCTCATAATCCATGATTTTACTGTTCTGCCCACTCAGCACTGAGTTGGAAATCATGGGTCCCTTTCCATCTTCATAATGGAGCGTGAACCCCATTGTTTCCACTGGCAGCAGTATATCTGAAAATATGATGGAGGCATCAACCCCGATTTCATTGACGGGAAGATAGCTGATCTCCTCCACAGTATTCGGATCTAAGGTAATCTCCATTATGGATCTGTTTTTTCGCAATTCATGATATTTTGGCAGGTACCTACCGGCCTGCCTCATAAACCATACTGGGACCTTCTCGTGATCGTTCCCCTCGATGGCTGCAAGGAAATTGTTTTTATTGCACATTTCAAAAACTGAGAAGGATTAAGGCCTTGTCCTTCGGATGGTCCTGGGAAACGGAATTGCATCCCTGATAGTATCAAGACCGCATATCCACCATATCAACCGATCCAAACCCAGACCAAAACCGGAGTGTGGAACGCTTCCATACGTTCTAAGATCCACATACCAGTAATAATCTTCAGGGTTCAGATTATACCTCTTAAGTTTCTCTTTAAGTTCCTTCAGATTCCAAATTCTCTCTCCACCACCGATTATCTCACCATAACCTTCAGGGGCGAGCAGATCATGACACAGTAGTTCTCCCGGCGTTTCAGGATCTTCCCTGTGATAGAAGGTAGGTTTGATCGCAACGGGATAGTGTGTAACAAAAACCGGCTTGTCAAAATGCACAGTTATTGCCCTCTCTTCATCTGCACCAAGATCGTCTCCATACTTGAGGCCGAGTCCCCACTCAGGCATTTTCTGCATAAGTTCTGAATATCTCATCCTTGGAAACGGAGCCCTGATGTTTTCTAGTTTTGAAAGGTCTCTTTTGAGCATTAAAAGTTCTTCCTTGTTCCTTTCCAGAACTTCCCTTATAATGTATTCGATCATTCTCTCTTCGTCCCGCATCATGTCTTCATTGGCGTACCATGCAGCCTCGGCCTCAGCATGCCAGTATTCTGTCAGGTGCCTTCTGGTTCTGGATTTCTCTGCCCTGAAGCTGGGGGCTATGGTGAAAACCTTCTCAAGCGCAAACATCATAACCTCAAGATAGAACTGAGAACTCTGTGCAAGACTTATCTCCTCACCAAAGAAATCAAGCTTGAAAAGGGTCGAGCCGCCTTCAGTGGCCGTTGATACCATCATGGGACCCTGTGTCTGATAGTACCCTTCGTTATAGAAGAAATCTGAAAACGCCCTGAAAACCGTGCTTCTGATTTTCATTATTGAGGTCATCTCTCTGCTTCTCAACCAGAGGTGCCTTATGTCCAGAAGGAATTCTTCTCCCTTGTCCTTTGTGATTGGATAGTTATCATTTCTCTGAAAAATTCTGTAGTCAGAAATCTGCAGTTCATATCCGCCCGCGGAGCGCTTATCCTCTTTTACCACTCCAGTAACAGACAGGCTGCTCTCAATGGTTAAACCTGAAAGCTCTTTAATTTTCATATCACCGAGAGACTCCTTGGACGCCACGGTCTGGACAATTCCAGATGAGTCTCTGATTACAATGAAGCATAGCGATCCACTGCTCCTTATGCGATATACCCATCCCCTGATCTCTGCCTGCTTTCCTGTGAGGGATCCTGAGAGGATTTCACCAATCCTGTTCATTTTCGCTTAGAATCGGTTCTCGTATGATATAGTTTCGTTGTGAAATCAGGAAATATGAAGCTTCAGAGGGTATGAATATTTGTGCGGAAGCTTGATCCTGCTCAATTCACTGGGCCCAAAATTTTCCAGTGCCTTTTTGGTACGCATGTAAACCCTTTCGGCTTCGCCTCGCTGGCCCATCTGTCCCTTGATCATCGAAACACATAGATATATAATCAGCTGAATTTCCTGTTTAGTTCTCCCCCGTGCTAACTTCCAGTGCTTTTCCAGAAATTCATGTGCTTCCCAGTACCTTTCCTGCTCGAACAAGGGTCTGATTCTCTTTAGAAGGCATCCAATTATTTCTTCATTATATGAACAGTCTTGCATGCTGTTCGCTGAATCTGCCATCCTCCAACCTGTCACAAAATACCTTGAAATAATTTCACTAAGGGTCTTCTCAACATCATCGATGTCAAGATCGATTTCAGAGCCTGTACTCTTTTGTCTTACAATTACGTGGCGGGGTTTAAGTCTGGAAGTGATGTAATATTTGTTTGGGGACCCGAAGGTTGATTCAACGATTATTCTCACGCCCAAATACCTCCGCGGTGGAATAAAAGATATTTCATAGTCAGTAAACAACCATCCCAGTTAAATAATTTATATTCTTTCATATTCTTCCGCCTGAATCGGATAGGTGGCAGAGAGGTCATGCGTGGGACTGCAGATCCCATTTACTAGGGTTCAAATCCCTACCTATCCTTTAACAGCTGTAAAATGCCAAGCGAAAGTTTAGTGCGCCCATTTACTGTATTTAGCAAGGCCCACGTTGGTTATCTTCCGGAAATCTTCTCTGAGTCTGTTTGCTTTAAACCAATTTCATGGATTTTCTGATACCTATTTTCGAATAACTTGTAAATTCTTAGTGAATTTACAATGAACGGCTGAAAGTCGTAAAGACGATTAATTGCAAGATTTATCATTTCTGACAACTCTATTTCACTCATTCCAAATTCTTCAGAACCTAATGTCAAATGTGGTTCATAAAGGTCAAGCTCGTAGTATCTTCTGCTATCCTCAGGAGTGGGGGAGATCGCTTCCACAATCTTCCGGTGCAATGCATTAATCATATTGGATTCTACACCGAGATATACCAAAGATTTTCCAAAGGATTTTACACCTTTTAATGATAGATTAAAGATTGGGAAGTTACTGCAAATTGTTTTTATAGAATCTATCCAGTATTCATCTTCATTCAGACCAGCCTGGGATTTAATGGTGATGTGCGGTTCTACAAAATCTGGTAAGGTATTATTTGGCCACTTTTTTTGGAATTGCGTTATTATTTCCCCATATTTCTTAGGAGGTGTGATAGCAACAAAATATTCCACGCACAAGTGATACGTGTTGGCGTTTAATGTTTTCACCAAAATATCATGACCTTCTTTCCAGATCTGTATGAGTATATCCTCTGCTGCAACATGGAATTGTACTGCTTACGACAGAGACCAAGAGTTGTGTTCAGTAAAGTGTTCTGTAAATCTGTTGGGTAAATCCTAAATTATATGTTCTCATGAACCTGATATTTCTTTATTCAGATACTTATTATAAGCATTCCGCTCGCTTTCATCCCCTTCTTGCGAAAGGGGACTTTTTGCTCGCAAATGTTAAACATGAGTTGAACAGTGCGGAATATAAGTTTTACTTGGTCGATTTTGGATATTTTTCCTATCGTGTTTCCAATATTTCAACTTTGCTTCAAGCATTTCTGAAACGTAAAGTATAGAAATTGAAGAAATGGCCACATAGTATATATATGCAAAATAACATACAGTAGTGTATGACAAAACTTGTAAGTATACGTGTGGATGAACAAACATTGGCAGAAGCTAAGAGATTGAAGATAAATTACTCGGAGGTAATGAGGGAGTCATTGAAGAATGAGATCGAGAGAAGAAACGATAAAGACTTCTTAGAAAGTATTTCTAAGATACATAGAATGCTAAAGAACGTTGATCGTAACCAGATTCTTAGTGATTTAAGAGAAGACCGGGATCAAAGGTGATAGAGTGGTTTCAAGTTATGTTTTGGATTCAAGTTCACTCTTCACCCTATTCTTCTTGGATTCGGAAGAAAATGTGCATAAAATTCTAAAAGAATCCTCTGTGCTGGACCTGACTGGTTACGAGATTGGTAGCATACTGACAAAGGGAAATGATGGCCATATAAGGGGACTAGAAAGGGAACTCATACTGGATTTGACAAAAGAAATCGAGAAAGTAATTGCCAATATCAGAGTGATCAGACTCAAGAGTTTGGATATCGCAGAGATAATGAAACTTTCACTCTCAACGGGACTCACTTTTTATGATGCATCATATGTTTTCTACTGCAAATTTCATCAAATGACTTTGTTGACCGACGATATGGAAATGTATCGGGAAGCCATGAAGCTTGGTTTGGAGGTCAAGAAAGTAGAAGAAATTTTCAATTGAGGCGTATGCAGTTATAGAGTCACAGAAAACAGCCCCGAAAAGACAATGCTTTGCCTGTTTTTGGTATCCACTTAATTAAATAATAGAATTCCTACCTATCCTTTTTCACTTGATTCAGCCGGGTCAAACGGAGAATTACAGACAAAAACGTTAATAAATCAATGCTACATAAAAAGAATGATGACCACAGAACTCTTGCTCAGAAAGCCCGTGGATGCGGATGTTGAAAGTATGTACATTATGCTGGAAAAGTCACTAAGTCCGTATCTGACGGTTAACAATTCTTCCCCTAAGTATCTCCAACTGATCATTGACAGAAATATCGTCAATGATTATGTAAAAAGAGATGTTTATCTGTGCCTGGTCGCTGAGATCAATTCGGAAATTGCGGGATGGCTGGCTGGAAGCAGCAAGACTGAAGTTCTCTCTGACCATGGCTGTTCATTGGGGGATTTTTATATCGAAGAGATAGTAGTAGATAGTCGCTACAGAAGAAAAGGCATCGGTAGTTTTCTATTAAGAGGGATACCAAAGGACCGGTTGAAAGCTATTGTCGTAGATACGCCGCTGATTAATAAAGAGGCCATTACATTTTACGAGAAAAGCGGATTCGTAAAGGTTTTAGGACTATCAGAAGAATTTTATAAGACATGGACCAGAATGTCAAAACCTGTCTGAATGCATTTTACTTGGATTTACAAATCATCATAAACATTCTTTCTGTTTCCCACCTCAACCACAAGGATCACGAGTTTCTCCCTTTCTATACTCATGATTACCCTGTACTTTCCAGTTCTCAAACTATAAAGTGGGATTCCCTTGAGACGTTTAATGTAATGAAACGGATTCTTGCTGACAAGCTTCATCTTTTCCAAGATTCTGTCGGCGTCAACACTTTCCATTTTCTCCAAGAACCGGGCAGTTGTTTCTGTCCATTTTACCTCGTAATCAGGCAATTTTTAGCCTCTTCCTCACTTCATCGGTTGTATATACCCTACCCTCTTTAATGTCCTTCAGGGACATTTCTATCATCTCAATTGTATCTTTAGAAAGAGGTTCTTCGTCCTCTGCTAGTTCTGAAAGTCTTCTTATGACTGAATCGTATGACTCGTTTGGGTAGAGTCTCAAAGCATTGAGCCTTTCCTTAAGGTCCTTTTTAATTTGGATAGTTGTCTCCATAATGATGTAATTATACGTATGTAGTTAAAGTTTACTATGAGTAGTTATAGCAAGATGTAGCTGTTTATGGTGCTATCCATTTAATTACCTAACTTTTTAGGTATTTTTGATCACTACATCCATGATTTCCTTCTGTACCGCTGAAAGAGCAACAACTGATTCCCATTTGAATTGACTCCTCTGATCCTCCAGATATACCCTGTAACAG